>JAMWCW010000014.1 GCA_023819145.1 Candidatus Omnitrophota bacterium | reverse complement strand
TGATGAAATTCTAATTGAATTAAAGGCGAATTCCTTCTTAACCAAAGAGGAGATCAGGCAATTCTGGCATTACCTTAAATCTTCAATGTATAAAGTGGGTTACTTGATTAATTTTGGCTCAGCAAATAAAGTTGAGATTATTCGGAGGGTCTATGACACGGCAAGGAATAAAATTTAGCGTATTTTCGCGTTGGCTTTCGCGTGTTTTAGCGATAAAGAAGTCTGTTACTCTCATCGAGTTACTCATTGCCATTGCCATTGTGGGAATTCTTTCTGTGGGTCTTACCTATATGCTTACTCAGGGATTAAAGGTCTGGATGGGAGGAACAGCCAGAACCGATATTGTAGACCGAGGAAGAGTTGCCCTGGAAAGACTTTCCCGAGAATTGCGTCAAGCGGAACGTTTTACCATCACTACCATGAATGCCACGGATATACAGTTTAATGCGGTTTTAAGCGGAACAACCTATGTAATTGCCTACAAGTTTACCAACAATGCTTTGTGGCGCAGTGAAAAAACCAATATGGCAGCAGCAAACGATTTTGTTTCTTTGGCGAAGAGTGTAAATAATTTGACTTTTAGTTATTATGATAAAAATGGTGCAGTTACGACATCTACCACTGCAGTGCGCGTCGTAAGGGTTGATTTGGTGCTGGATATGCCTTCTCCCGAGCAAGATGTAACGCTTAATACCGATATTCAGTTGAGGAATTTTTATACCTCGGGAGAATAAAAGCGTAGAAGCAGAATGATGCAGATAGCAACGCAGAACGACACAGAAAAAGCGTAGAAGCAGAATGACGCAGATAGCAACGCAGATATACGCAGAAAAGGCGTAGAGGCAGATTGACGCTGATGACCACGCGGAAATGGACAAATTATTATATAAAGAAGAATCATATCAAATAAGAGGGGCGTGTTTTTGTGTATGGAAAGAATTTGGAGGAGCTTTTAAGGAATCGGTAATTCGGAAGGCTCTGGTTAAAGAATTAAAAGAGCGTGGCTTATTTCCGGAGATAGATAAGAAGATAGAAGTCAGATTTAAAGATGAAAAAGTGGGAGTATATGTGCCAGATTTAGTGGTTAATGATAAAATATTGATTGAGCTCAAAGTAAAACCCTATTTAACTAAAGAAGATGAGAGGCAATTTTGGTATTATTTGAAAGCTTCGGATTATAAATTGGGATTTTTGATAAATTTTGGTAGTGAGAAATTGGAGATAAAAAGGCGTATTTATGATAAGGCACGTGAAAAGTATAGAAACAGAAAGATGCAGATGGCAACGCAGGACTGCACTGATTAATACTAATTTCGGCGTAAATCTGCGTAGTTTGCAGCGTAACTCTGCTTCTACAAATCAAAAGGGGATTGTCTTGACTATGGTTTTGTATATTATTATTGTCTTTGTGATTATTGGACTGGTACTTATAACTTTAATGATTGTCAATAATCAGTCATCATATCAACTTTTATATTCCACGCAGGCCTATTATCTTGCTGAGGCAGGAGTGGAATATGGGCTAATGCAATTAAGTTCTGATCCAATGTGGCTTGTGGATTCTGATGCATTGAGTTTTGATGGGACAGATGATTATGTAAATGTGAGAGATTCTTCCTCCCTAAAGGTTACCGGTAGTTTAACAGTAGAGTTCTGGATAAAGCCTACGAATATCGCTAAGGGTAGACAAAATATTCTAGATAAAGCTTACGGTGGAGAGTTTGCTTTTACTCAAGAAACAAATGGTAGTATTTCTTTTTACTATGGAACCTGTGGAGGAAGGTGTACGCCTTATCAGGGATTTGGTTCAGGAGCAAATTCTGTGGTTCAGAACGAATGGCATCATTTTGCTCTTGTAAGAAATTTGACTAATATGATGCTTTACTGGTATAAGGATGGCAATTTACTTACTTCTACTGCCGCCGCTTATGCAAGTGCTACTGCCTCCACTTATAATGTAACTATTGGTTATGGTTATACTGGAGTTTACTATCAAGGCATCATTGATGAGGTGCGTATCTACAATCGTGCTTTAACTCAAGAAGAGATTCAATATTCTTACAATTACAAAATGCCTCTGAATAGAACCGGCTTGGTTGGCTGGTGGAAATTTGCTTCAGGTTATACATCAATTGATTCTTCGGGAAAGGGAAATAATGGGACTGTTTATGGAGCAACCTCTACTACCGGAGTGTATAAGCCTTCCCCTGTAGGATTAGCTGCCGGAACGGGTTTTAATCCTCTTGGGCAATCCAATTGCTCTTTCTCTGTAAGTTTTATGGCCACTGCCGTGCAGAATGGTTTGCTTACCTCGGTAAGCAGTGTGGAAGCAAAACAGGTGATTTCTTTGGATAAAGCCCCGGCACAGAGGGTGGTGAGTGTGAATGTGCCACGGATATATTGATTTGGTTAAATGGTTAAAAGGTTAAATAGTTAAATGGGTAAGTGGTTAAAAAGTGTAGAAGCTGATATGCGCTGAACAAAACGCGGAAAAACGCGGAAAAAGTAGTAGACAAAGAAGAGAATATTTTAAAATAAATATGGATTGCCATAGAGGTATAATTTGACATTTTGTGTTGAACTTAATTTGTCAAATAACTAAGGTATGAAGAGAATAATTTACGGGGGAATTTGTTTATTACTAATCTTAGAGATTATAATTCCCAATGTAGATTGGATTAATTATAAAGTTTTTCTTGCTTATACGATTGTAGGAATACTTCTCTTTATCGGATCTTTTGGCTATTTAATTAAAGAAAATTTTTACACGAAGACCTCTCTTGATACGCCACTTTTTCTATATTTTGTCTGGCTATTTATTTCTTATCTATTTTCTCCCTTTAAAAGTGCCTCCGGCTATAGATTCTTAAATAGTTCCGTTTTAATTGCTTTTTATTTTCTTTTGGTTAATTCTTCAAGGAGAAAAGAAGAAATTAACTATTTATTTAACCTCTGGATTTTTTCTTCTCTACTGCTTTGTCTTTACAGTTTTCTCTATCAGATAGAATTTGTGGGGAGTTTTGGTAATCCTAATCTCTTTGCCAGTTTTTTAGTTTCTCTAATACCTGTTTCGCTGGTAAGGTTTTATCATACTGAGGATAAAGAAGAGAAATTTCTTTTTTTTATTTCTGCTGTGGTATTTTTAATCGCCCTTTTTTTTACAAAAAGTAGAGCAGGAATTGGTGGGGGGATATTTTCTTTAATTTTATTTTTTGGTCTGGGATTTTATAAGGAAATTATTGGGAATAAAAAGAACTTTAAACGTTTCTACCAAATTTTAATTATAGCGATTATAGGAGGATTAATTTTCTTTCGGCAAATCCTTCCCTTCTTTGTTTTGAAAGATAGGATTTATATCTGGCAGGGAGCATTAAGGTTAATTAAAGAGAAATGGCTCTTTGGTTGGGGAGTGGGGAACTTGCCCATCTATTTTCCTAAGTTTTCTCCTCAACCATTGCGTCAGATTTATCCTGACCAGTTTGTAAACAATGCCCATAATGAGTTTTTAACTTTGACTGCAGAATTAGGCATAGTGGGCTTGGGTCTATTTTTATGGATTCTTGGTAAAACTTTTGTTATGTTAAAGAAAAATTTAAAGAGTAAAGATAGTCTTTTCAGTTTGGTTAGTTTGGGAGGTTTATGTTCGTTAAGCGGGATTTTACTAGTTAATCTTTTTGATGTCTCCTTGCGTTTTCTTTTTACAGCAATTTTTTTCTGGTTTATAATGGGTATTGCAGGGAGTATAGAGAAAATGAAAGAAGAATCTTTACAAAAATCAATTTTATATAAAAGAATAATTATTTTTCTTGTTTGTGTAATTTTAGGTATTTTTTTACTAAAGCAAGCCTTTTACAATTTTGAGATGAGCCAAGAATATCACAATTCAGTAAGAAGGTTAAAAGTAAATTTGAGTGAGATTGAAATAATAAGGAAAGAGGGTGAGGAAAAGATTTTGAATAATAAAGCAGATGCGCAAATTTATTTTAAATTAGGGACACTTTATGCTAAAATCATGGATTGGCAGAGAGCAAAAGCGTATTTGGAAAAGGCAATAAGTCTTGATAGTAGTTCTATATTCTCCTATACAAATTTAGGAAATGTGTATGCAGAGATAAATAATTTAGATAAAGCTATAGATTACTATCAGAAAGCAATAGAAATTTCCCCTGAATATCTTAATGCACATTATAATTTGGGATTTGTTTATTTTAAAAAAGGGGATATTGAGAGAGCATTAAGGGAATTTGATTTTGTATTAAGTAAGAATAAAAAAGAATATTATGCCTGGCAGATAAGGCAGCTGATCTTTGAATAAAAGATTAGAAGCAGATTTACGCTGAGAACCACGCGGAATAACGCAAAAATGAAAAGGTTAGTTAATTTATTGTCGGTTTTGATAATGGTGGTTAGTTTTCTTATTTTTGATTACCGGATGATAAGGTATGCTTTTTCTCAACAATCTGCACCCTCTGCTTTGACCTCTTGGGTAAGAGCTTTACCACTTCATCCACAAAAAAGAAGCATTTATGTAGAATGGAGTTCTGCTTCTGGTGCCAGCTGGTATAATTTAGAATATTCCAATTATCCTTTTTCTACTAATTCTCCTACCAATGTTTTTGCGGGAATTACGCCGGCAAATTACACCGCTACCAGTTTCATTCATAATAACTTGAGCGATAACAACTGGTATGTCTATCGAGTACGAGCAGTTGCTACTAATGGGACATATTCAAATTATTCACCTGCACACGGCGTAGCAGTGAAACCTGCGGGATTGAAGTGGGAAGAAGCTTATTAGTTAAACCCATAAATCACAAATTCTAAACCCTAAACTCAAAACAAATTCTTTTCTATTGGAGAAAATATATTTTTTATGTTATACTGATACAAATTTTCTTTGTTTCCTTAGCTCAATTACCTACCTTAGGAGTAGTGATAGAATAGTAGGTTTCCCGGCTATAGTAAATTCGCGAGATTGACATTGGGATATTGTCGGATGTGCCCGTAGCTCAATAGGATAGAGTGGCTGGATTCTCCCGAATGTAGTTCACTACTATAGAATTTCTTCGGGATCCCGTTTTCCATTCATGCCCCGATAGCTCAATTGGCTAGAGTAGTGGGCTTCGAACCCAAAGGTTGCAGGTTCAACTCCTGCTCGGGGCGCCAATGAGTTACGGGAGAACCATTAGGTTGGATGTTCGATTCACCCCGGGCGCGCCAAAGGAGATTACGATAGATTTATATCCTCTGCAGGACGAAATAGTTTGTTGCAGAAATTTGTATTCTTTGTTAAAATAATTAAATTGCGGTAATAAAATAAGAGTTTACTGCGTAGGGCCGTTAGCTCAAATAGGTGGAGCAGGGGACTCTTAATCCCAAGGTCGCAGGTTCGATTCCTGCACGGCCCAGAGAAAAGCGGACGTGGCGGAATTGGCATACGCGTACGGCTTAGAACCGTATCCCTTTGGGTTGAGAGTTCGACTCTCTCCGTCCGCAAAATAACAGATGACATAGATTCAAATAGGTTTTAAATATCAAACACAGATTGGTGCAGATTTTGTTTAATGCCGTCATTAAAATTTGAGAGATTTTGGGCAGTTATCCTGCAATGCAGGATAATTAATGGATATCTATAAGATACTAACTGCCAAAAATCTAAAAGGGGTTGTGGGGAAAAGTTCCCTCACGCTTTCGGGGTAACAGCGAGCGAATAAAGATGAGCGAGCGCCATAGGGGTAGAGCCCCTTTGGGGAGTGAACGCCGTTGCATAAGGAATTAGGATTTAGATAAATAATAAGCGGTAGAATTACGGCAAGAGGCTGAGTAATCGAGAGTGAACGACGCGGGAGTAGCTCAGTTGGTAGAGCGCAGCGTTGCCAACGCTGTTGTCGCGGGTTCGAAACCCGTCTCCCGCTTGATAAAAATAATAGTTAAATTGTTAAATAGAAAAAGAAAGGAGCAGAGATGAAAATAACAGAATTTTTATGTGAGAAGGCAGTCAACTCTGATTTGAAATCTTTGGATAAGAAGGGAGTTATCGAGGAATTAGTAGATTTGTTAATCAAAGCGGGAAAATTAAAAGATAAAGATAAGCAGAAGATAATTGAGGTTATCTTGAATCGTGAGGCTTTAGGAAGCACAGGCATCGGACAAGGAATTGCTATTCCTCACGGTAAAAGTGATTGTTTAAAAGAACTTACCGCTGCTATGGGGATTTCCAAAAGAGGAATAAACTTTGACGCCTTAGATGGGGAACCAGTTTTTATTTTCTTTTTGTTGCTTGCTCCTGAAGATTCTGCAGGTCCGCATCTCAAGGCTTTAGCAAGAATTTCGCGGTTGCTTAAAGACAAATATTTAAGAGATGCACTCATTAAAGCAAAGGACGATAAAGAAATTATAAATATTATAAAAGAAGAGGACCAGAAGAAGTTTTAAAAGAAATAGAGAGCGCAAAAAAATGAAAACGCATAAATAACCAGTGGGTTTAAAGTATTTATATTTAATTTGGTTATTCTTATTTTGTTCCTGATGATTTATTAACTGCTGTTCTAAGTAAAAAAGAAAGGAGGTGAGTTATGTCGGAAAAAGAAATTGGAACAATTACACACTATTACGGAAACATCAATGTGGGTATTATCCAGCTTTCTGATGTTCTAAAAGTGGGAGAGACTATTCACATTAAAGGACACTCTACCGATTTTAAACAAGTAGTTTCTTCTATCCAGGTAGAACATCAGAATGTTGAAGAAGCAAAGGCAGGAGCGTTGGTAGGTATAAAAGTAGAACAAAGAGTCCATCCTCATGATAAAGTGTTTAAAGTAGTTTCCTAAAAAACCATTCTTAAGATTAAGTAATTATGAAACACGAGCATTCCGATTAAAGAAAACATCCGTTTTTCATTATCGGGGTAATCTTTTTAAAAGGAGCTATTGATTCCTTTTTTATTTATTGTTTATGAAAAAGAGCGATTTTCTTTTCTCTCGTCTTGTAAACTTGATGGATATCCTGCGTTCTTCCCATGGATGTCCTTGGGATAGAAAACAGAATCATCGTTCTCTGAAGATATGTTTAATAGAGGAAACCTGCGAAGTCCTGGATGCTATTGACCGGAAGAATCCCCATAAGCTAAAGGAAGAATTGGGAGACCTTCTTTATCAAATAGTTTTTCATACACGGCTTGCCAAAGAAAAAGGGCATTTTTCTATCAATGAGGTAATCGAATGCATTTATAGTAAATTGATAAGAAGACATCCTCATGTATTTGAAAAAGAGAAAATTATGGGAATAGATAAGGTTATAGAAGCTTGGCATAAACGGAAGATTAAAGAATCGAATGGTTCTATATTTGATGATATTCCCCCTATACTTCCTGCACTCCATAAAGCAATAAAGGTGCAAAATAAATTGTCGCTTTTAGGATTAGCACAAAGTGATATCCCAAGCACTCTTAGAAAAGTAGAAGGGGGGATAAAAGAGTTGCAAATTAAGATAAAGAATGGGGACAAATTATCCGGGTTAGAGAGAGCAATTGGATATTTGTTGTTTAACATCGTTAATCTCGCTCGCCTTTTGAAGATAGAGCCGGAGACTGTGCTTAATGATGCGACAAGTAAATATATGAGGAGATGTAAAGGAAGTATAAAATGAGCGGAATTTTTGGAGTGGTTTCTAAGAATAACTGTGCAGAGAGCCTCTATTATGGGATAGACTATCATTCGCATTTGGGTACAGAATATGGTGGAATAGCTATTTTGGGAAAAGAATTTGTGCGTCAGATTCATAATATAAGTTATTCACAATTCAAGGCAAAGTTTTATGATGATATAAAGAGAATGGATGGAAATAAAGGCATAGGGGTGATAAGTTCTTCCGATGAACAACCCATCTATCTAAAATCAAAACTTGGTCCTTTTTGCATCGTCACCAATGGTTTTGTAGAGAATAAGAAAGAGTTAGCTTCTTATCTAATGGAGCAAGGAGCGTCTTTCAGCGAAACGAGCAGAGGCGCGATTAATGAAACTGAATTGGTGGCTAAGTTAATCAGTCGCGGAGATGATATTGTAGATGGTATTGAGGATGTTTTTAGGGTTATCGAAGGTTCTTGTTCTTTGCTTATCCTCTCGGAAGAGGGTATTTACGCCGCAAGAGATAAGTTGGGATACACTCCGCTTATAATCGGTAAGCGTAATGATTCTTGGGCAGTAACTACGGAAACCTCGGCATTGTTTAATTTAGGTTTTGAGATTGTCAAGTATCTTGAGCCAGGAGGGATAGTTCTGATAAATGATAGTGGTATGGTGCAAAAGGTTTCTGGAGGAAATAAAAAACAAACCTGTGCTTTTCTCTGGATATACACCGGTTTTCCTGCTTCCAGTTATGAAGGGATAAATGTAGAAATAGTGAGGGAAAGATGTGGAAGTTTCTTGGCAAAAAGGGATAGAGACATTGCTATAGACCTTGTAACTGGCGTTCCCGATTCAGGTATAGGACATGCTTTGGGATACGCCATGGAATCGGGCAAACCTTATCGTCGGCCGTTAGTAAAATATACTCCCGGATATGGAAGAAGCTATACTCCTCCTTCACAGGAGACAAGGGATTTAATAGCCAGAATGAAGCTTGTTCCGATTAAAGAAATAATTGCAGGAAAAAGTATCGTTGTTTGCGAAGATTCTATTGTGAGAGGGACTCAGCTAAAAAATTTTACCATAAAGAAACTTTGGGATAGCGGTGCAAGAGAAGTGCATGTGCGCGTTGCCTGTCCACCGCTTATGTTTCCTTGTAAATTCAATTTTTCTACGCGAACTATTCATGAACTTGCTGCTCGTCGGGCAATTAGATATTTAGAAGGCAAGGACACAGATGATGTTTCCGCATATCTTGACTACCAAAATCCCCAATACCAAAAGATGGTGGATTGGATTGCCGAGGATTTAGGGGTTACTACTTTAAGATATCAGACCCTTGAAGATATGATAAGAGCCATCGGTCTACCAGAGGATGAGCTTTGTCTTTATTGCTGGACAGGCAAATGTTTGCGTTTGGCAAAGGATAGTAAAGTAATGTTAAGAAACAACCAAGTAAATTAAAAACCTGCCTTTATGCCCGACTTTAGAAAAATAGAAGAATATGTAAAGTATAGATTCCCATCATTTGGCATAAATAAGAAAAGAGAAGTTATGCGTTTAATTTTTGAGATAGCTAAACGCGATAATTTGCCTTTTACAGAAATAATTCCTGATACAGAATATAAGGATTATAGAAGCCTAAAGAGTAACCTATTAAAAAGAAGATACCCCAGCTTTAGAAGTGGTAACGGTTTGAAATTATATCTTCCTGATTTAGAGCTGGATGCTCGAAATAGATTTAAATCCCAGAGATCATTTAAGTTCTTACCCAAAAATATTTACGTAGAAAGAGAAATAAAGAATAGTTATCTTGTGCAGAGGTTTAAGGAATTTTTCCCTAGCGCTAAAATTATAGAGATAGATTCGCTTAAGGATTATGTGAAGGATAAAAAATTTGATATAGGTGAATATAATTATAGAAGAGATAACATCTTTATCATACGTGAGCGATACGATTTTTTCAAAAGGTGCCCCTGTACAAAAAAATCCGTTTCCTGCGGTTACAATGTTCTGAATCTTGGTGTAGGTTGTATTTACGATTGTGTTTATTGTTATCTTCAGATTTATTTAAAAAATACCCCAGGGATAGTTATCCCCGCTAATCTTAACGACTTCTTTAAAAAATTACCGCGTAATTTCGTTAATTCGCCACTTTTTCGTAAACCAAGGTTAGGAAATGGAGAATTCAGCGATTCTCTTGCCCTCGATGATGTAACTAAGTGGTCTCTTGATTTGGTATCGTTTTTCCGTGAACGGAAAGAGCTTTTGTTTGAATTTAAAACAAAATCAAAAAATATAGATAACCTTTTAGACATAAAGCCAGCAAACAACATCATTATTTCTTGGTCTTTAAACCCTCAAAGCATTATAGATTCTCTTGAGTTTTATACTGCTTCATTAAAAGAGCGCATTGCTTCTGCTAAGTTTTGTGCTGAACATGGTTATAGAGTAGGTTTTCATTTAGACCCATTAATCTATCATAAAAATTGGGAAGATGATTATCGAGGTTTATTAAATTTAATTTTTAAAAACATATCCAAGGATAAAGTTGCGTGGATTAGCTTGGGAACATTGAGATTTAATCCCCAGTTAAAGAAAATCATCGAGAACCGTTTTCCGGATAATAAAATTCTTGATGAAGAACTCTTCTTGGGTTTTGATAACAAGTTGAGATATCATCATAAATTGCGTATAATGATATACAAAAAGGTTTATTCATGGATTAAGAAAAGGAAGAGGGGAATTCCTGTATATCTATGTATGGAAAATAGGGCTATCTGGAAGGAGGTTTATGGTTCTTAATGGAGACGAGATTAGGGGGTTGATAAAAAAAATTAAATTGATTGAGGGGTACATTGATTTAGACAAACAGATTACTCCTAATGGATTTGACCTTACAGTGGATGAGATTCATGTCTTCAAAGAAAGAGGAGCGTTGGATTTTTCTAACCGAGAGCGATTGTTGTCAGAAACAGGCAAAAGAAAACCCTTTAAGAAATCCTCCCAAGATAAATATGGCTGGTGGTTTCTTAAAAAAGGGGTGTATAAAATAGTTGCCAATGAGATATGTAATATACCTCGTGATTTGGTAGCACTTGCTTTTCCCCGCACTTCCCTTTTGCGGATGGGTGCTTTTACTCAGACAGGTGTATGGGACGCAGGATTTACAGGAAAAAGTGAATTTATACTAGTAATAGAGAATCCCAAGGGGATAAGGATTAAAGAAAATGCCCGTATTGTACAATTGGTCTTTTTAAGAGTTAAAGAGGTAAAAGAAGGCTATAAAGGAATATATAATTTAAACTTAAAATTTAAAACCCAAGAATAAAAATATATAAATTATGAGTTAGAGTTTAATTTATTTAGAGTTTTAGATTTAATAGAAGGGGGTGGAAAGTGATGCTTGATAAAATTCATTGGTTAGGGCATGCAGGATTTTTTATTGATGCTCCTTTGTCAAAAATTTACATCGATCCTTATAAATTAAAGAAGACTTTTTCCCCAGCGGATATAATTTTAATTACTCATGACCATTTCGACCATTTTTCTCCAGAGGACATTAAAAAGATTTCAAAACCTGACACAGTAATTGTAGGACCGCATTCCTTAAGAGGTAAGCTAAAGCATCCGACAAGATTAATAAAACCTGGAGAAAAAATTAACCTCAAGGTAATAGATATAGAAGGTTTTTTTTCCTACAATACAGATAAGAATTTTCATCCTAAAAAAAATGGATATTTAGGCTTTGTAGTCAACATTGAAAATATGAGAATCTATCATGCAGGAGATACCGATTTTATTCCTGAGATGAAAGAGTTGAAAGCAGATATAGCCCTTGTTCCTGTGGGTGGAACTTATACGATGAATGCTAAAGAGGCTTCTGCGGCTGTAAATCTATTTAATCCTCAGATAGCCATTCCTATGCATTGGGGAAGCATTGTGGGTTCTCGGGTAGATGCAGAAGAATTTAAAAAATTGTGTAAGTGTGAAGTTAAAATAATTGGAGAAGAATAATTTTTATGCAGTTAACTTTAAAAAATAGGAGATAAAATGAAAGAATTAATTTTAGTGGGGGATAGAGTCTTAATTAAACCGGATACAGGAGAAGGGAAAACCGATAGTGGTCTTTATCTCCCCGAGGGGGTAAAGGAGAAAGATAAAATTCAAGGAGGGACTGTGGTTAAGGTAGGGCCGGGTTATCCTGTACCCGACCCTTCGGTTTTAGAGGAAGAACCCTGGACTACTCAACGAACAGATAAAAGATATTTTCCTCTTGAAGCAAAAGAAGGTGACTATTGTATCTTTTTGCGCAATTCTGCAATTGAAATTGAGTTTGAGAAGAGAAAATATCTTGTTGTTCCTCATTCTGCTATTCTCCTTATTGTCAGAGATGATGTTACGAAAGGTATTAAAGAACTAGAAGAAGAATAGGAAAATGGAATCTTTTGGGGTAAATCCAGATAAAATCAGAAAACTGTATGAAAAAATGAATTCTTTGGGTATTTTTGACAAAGACATTGTGGAGAAATTTGTGCATTCTCCGGGTAAAGGTGGACAGAAAGTCAATAAAGCTTCAAGTTGTGTTTATCTGAAGCATATGCCTTCAGGGATTGAGGTGAAGTGCAGCCAGGAACGTTCTCAGGTGATTAATAGATTTCTGGCGAGGAAAATTCTCACAGAAAAATTAGAATCTCTTTTAAAGGTTAAGGAGTCTATAGAGAGAAGGAGAATTGAAAAAATAAGAAGGCAGAAAATAAGGAGAAGCAAGAAAGCAAAGGAAAGAATTTTGCGAGAAAAACGCATTCATTCAGAAATTAAGTCTTTAAGGAAAAAGGTTGTTTTTGATGAAGAATAACAAACCTCAATTTGAAAAATTTGTAGCTACTCATCTTTACTGCGATAACTGCGGAAGGTCAATGCCGGTGGAGGAAGTACTTTTGCTTATTCTTCCTGATGGCAATCTCTATGACTACCGTTGTTGCGGTTGCGGTAAATCTATAGGCGAAAGGAAGGAGCGCATTTAACTATTTTTTCTCATCATGTAAAAGACAGAATATTATAAAGATATTAATTCTTGACTGTTTCTGAAATTAATTTTAAAATCATAAGTAAGAGATGAGAAAAATAATAACTATTTTTCTATTTTTTTGTATAGTGGGGGAGGGTTTTGGTGAAGCAAAGATGTTTTCTAAAGATGCGGTAGAATACCGCATGAAAGGGTATCTTGCCTGGCAGAACAAAGATTACGATGAAGCCATAAAATATCTCCAGAAAGCCTCTTTACTTGATTCCTGTTATGCGCCTTCCCACAATGACCTGGGCATAATTTATGAAATGAAAGGATGGTTAGAAAAAGCAGAGAAGGAATACTTGAGGGCACTTGATATTGACCCTAACTATGGAGAAGCGGTAATGAATCTGGCTTTGTTATATGTTTCTCGTGGTTTGACAGATAAGGCGATTCCTTATTTGCAGAGAAGGATAGAGATCGGACCCCCAGGTGACCCTTGGGTATTGAAGGCAAAGGATTTACTTTCCCAGTATGCGCCGGAACTCTATAAGGAAGTTAGTAAAAAAGAAGAGGCAAAGAACCTGATGTATCAGGCATTAGAGGATAAAAAAGGCATAACTACAAAAATGGGCGTAAAAAGAGAAAAAGAATTTTTTGTTTATTCCAAAGAACCAGAAACAGGGGTAAGTCAACAGGTTGAGAACTATCTGCGTTTAGAACGCGACCTTTCGCGAGCAGATATTAATAGTTATCTTTTAGGTTTGCCTCCGCAGAGCATCGTTTTTCTTTATGGGCAGCCTTTACAGAAAAAAAATATTACTGTAAGCGGTAAAGAGATTATTCAACCCGAGTGGTATAATAAATGGATTAATGATTCTGAATTTGGTGAGGTTTCCCGAGGGCTACTTACCCAGGATGGCAAGCGGAGAAGGGAGAAATGGATTTACGGGATTCCTTCTAAATATAAAAAATATGCTCTTAAATCGGTGATAGTACTAATTTTTGAAGACAATCGGCTCATTTCCTGGGAGAAGTAGTTCTTTCTGTAATTAATTTTATTTTCACATAAAGAGTTAAGAGTGTTTTTATTGACTTGTTTATAAGAGCATAAAAAATGATTCGTAAAGAAGATAGGGATTTAATTAGGGCTTATCTTGAAGATAGTTCTGGCATCCGTGATGCTTTTTGTGAAGCAGTAGTTTTAGCTGAAAACATCCGGGAGGTAGAGGACTTTTTAAGGGAAGCTTCGTTGGAGGATACGCCGGTGACGATTAGCGGTGGTAGAACCGGAGTAACCGGAGCAGGATTACCTTATGGAGGAGTAGTTTTAGCCACGGACAGGTTGAATAGAATTATTGAGGTAAGAAAAACTGAGGACGGTGGTTATGTAGTATTAGAACCCGGCGTAAGGATTGCGGAGTTAGAAGAAGAAGCGAAGCGTTTTGGTTTATTCTATCTTCCTCAACCTACGGAAAACAATGCTTTTATTGGTGGAACTCTGGCTACCAATGCTTCCGGAGCTCGTGGGTTTAAGTATGGCTCAACTCGTAATTATGTGCGCCGGATAAAGGTTGTTTTAACAAATGGAGATACATTAGAGATAAGAAGAGGAGAAAATTTTGCTCAAGGAAGAAAGTTTAATTTAATACTTAACGGAAAAGACCGAGAGATAAAACTCCCTTCGTATACTGTTCCCGGCATAAAAACATCTGCGGGCTATTTTGTTAAAGAAAACATGGATTTAATAGACCTTTTTATTGGACAGGAAGGCACCTTGGGTTTTGTAGGAGAGGTTGAATTAACTCTTTCTAAAATAAATAAAAATATATTTGGGATAATACTTTTCTTCCGCGAAGAGAAGAAGGCTTTGGAGATAGTTGATAAAGTAAAAGAGATTTCTTTTCTTACTCGTAAGGGTAAGGAAAAAAGTAACATTGATTGTCTTTCTTTAGAATTTTTTGATTATTTTGCTCTTCAATTGTTAAGACAAAAATATACCCAGATTCCAGCCGAGACAGAATCGGCTTTACTCGTAGAACAAGAATATACTTCCGAAAACCAGAATAGCGTTCTGGATGAATGGGTGAATTTTTTAGACAAAAAAGGGATACTTCTGGAAAACAGTTGGTTTTCTCAAACGGATAAGGAAAAAGAATTTTTTCAGGAATTCCGGCACGCACTACCCGAATTGGTAAACACAATAGTAAAAAAGAATGGCTTTCCTAAAATAGGAACAGATATGGCGGTTCCGGATAAAAATTTTAGTAATATTTTTAGATTTTATAAATCTTTGCTTAAAGAATCTGGGCTTAATTATGTAATTTTTGGACACATAGGAGATAATCATCTCCATATCAACATTTTATCCGAGGATGAACAAGAATTCTTGAAAGCAAGAGAGATTTATATAACCATGGCTAAAAAGGTAGTAGTTTCAGGAGGTACGGTTTCTGCCGAACATGGAATAGGCAAACTTAAACATAAATATCTGGAGATTATGTTCGGTAAGGAAGCCATCTTAGAGATGGCTTACCTTAAGAAACAGTTTGACCCTGCGCTTATTCTGGGGCTGGATAATATCTTTCCTAAAGAAATACTTTTGGGTATTTCCTAATTATGTCTTATCCTTCTTACTTAAATCTTCTTAAAAATGGTAGACTGAAAGAAAGGGTAATGCTATTTAAAAAAATGCTTAAAGCCTGTTCTCTCTGTCCACGCGAATGTAGAGTCAATCGTGAAAAAGGAGAAATCGGGTTTTGTCAAGCAGGTAAAGAGCTCAAGATATTTAATTATCAGGTTCACTTTGGAGAGGAACCGCCAATCTCCGGACGAAATGGTTCGGGGACTATATTTTTTAGTTATTGCTCTAATCGTTGTATTTACTGTCAGAATTGGAAATTTAGCCAGTTGGGAGAAGGCAAGAAAATAACTGTAGAGGAACTGGCAAAGATAATGTTAACTCTTCAGGAAAAGAATTGTCATAATGTTAATTTAGTAACTCCTACTCATTATTTAACTCAGATTTTAGAAGCATTGGTGTTAGCGGTTGAAGCTGGATTTAGATTACCTCTTGTCTACAATACCAGCGGTTATGAAAATTCCGAGATTTTACGGTTGTTAGAAGAAATCATCGATATCTATCTTCCGGATATGCGATACGGAGATGATGAAATTGCTTACAAGTATTCTTTAATGAAAAACTATGTAAGGATAAATCAATCAGCGATTAAGGAAATGTATCGACAGGTGGGTAATTTGGTGATGGAAGGAGAAACTGCCCGTAAGGGTTTACTTATAAGGATTTTAATTCTCCCACACAATCTAAACAGATTAGAGAAAATTTTGCAGTTTATTAAAGGAGAAATATCCCCAAAGTGTTACTTAAGTTTAATGAGTCAGTATTATTCTTTTTATAAAGCAAGGGATGATAGCTTTCTGAATCGGTCCATCAATCATGAGGAATACTTATGGGCAACTAAAATTGTTTTTGAATTTGGGTTTGATAATGGTTGGATACAGGATGAGATTGATGACAAAACCCGTTTAGATTTTGCGGGAGAATATTTTGAATCGTTGTAAACCAGATGGAAAATAATATGATAAAAGAGGTGATTGTTGTGGGAGGAGGAGCAAGCGGAATGATGGCCGCAGGAAGGGCGGGAGAGTTAGGAAAGAAGGTTTTATTAATTGAGAAAGGGAATTGTTTAGGTCGTAAGCTTAATATCAGTGGTAAGGGAAGATGTAATTTTACCAATGTAGGAGAACTTGAAGATTTTCTTCTGCATTTTGGAAAGACGCGTAATTTCTTACGTAATGCTTTTCATAGATTCTTCAATGCCGAACTTATAGAGTTTTTTGAACGCTCCGGCTTGAAACCCAAGGTTGAACGCGGAGGGAGAGTTTTTCCTCTTTCGGACAAGGCAGATTCGGTAGTAAGGGTACTGGAGAAATATATTTTAGGAAATAGAGTAGAAGTCCTCTTAAATTCTAAGGTAGATGAGATATTGGTTAGGAAGAAAAGTGTTTATGGTATCAGGATAAGGGAAAAAGTTTTTAGAGCAGAAAGGATAATTTTAGCTACAGGAGGAATGTCCTATCCGCAGACCGGTTCTGAAGGGGATGGGTATTTAATAGCCAAGAGTTTAGGTCATACTATTAATCCTCTCAGCCCTGCCTTGGTTCCTTTGTTGGTAAAGGAAAGTTTTGTTAAGCAGTTAAAGGGTTTAGGTCTTAAAAATGTTAAAATATATTTTCTAAAAAATGATAGAGAGTTGGTATCAGAAACCGGAGAAATGCTCTTTGCTACTTTTGTAGTTAATGAGCCGGTAATAGGAAGAAAAAAAACTTTTCCGGGAATTACCGGTCCCATTGTGTTATCGCTGAGTGGTGACGTCGTTGAATCCTTTAAAGATAGAAGAGGTATCAAACTCTATATAGATTTTAAACCTTTTATTGAGCGAAAGGAATTGGAAGAGAGGATAATTAGGGATTTGCATGTTTGCGGGAACAAAAGTATTAGAAACTATCTAAAAGATTTACTACCCGTGCGTTTTACAGATATTTTCTTGGAAATTCTTAATTTATCAAGAGATAAGAGAATAAATCAGTTAAGAGTGGATGAACGGAAAAGCATTATAAATTTATTGAAAGAATTCCCTTTGACCATTACTGGTTGTCTTCCTATCGAGAATGCTATTGTTACCAGAGGTGGGGTAGATACAAAGGAGATAAATCCTCTGACGATGGAGTCGAAATTAATTAGGGGATTATATTTTTGCGGGGAAGTTATAGATATAGACGCAAAGACAGGGGGATACAATTTACAAGCTGCTTTTTCTACGGGATACCTCGCAGGTGAGAGTGCAGGGAGAAGTTTATAACGTTGGATTTAAGAGATGAGATACAAACTTCCCAAATTAGGAATAAAAATCAAGAGAAAGATTATACTGGCTTCAGCTTCGCCAAGAAGAGCAAAGTTATTTAGGCAATTGGGGCTGAAGTTTATTGTTTCTCCTCCAATGATTAAAGAAAGGAGGGTTCTGAAACATGGTCCCGCAGAATTAGTAAAGGCTAATGCTTTTAAAAAAGCAGAGGAAGTAGCAAAGAGATTCAAAGAGGGGATAATCGTAGGAGCGGATACAGTGGTTTTTGTAAAAGGTAAGATTATCGGTAAACCAAATGATTATCAAGAGGCAAAGAAATTTTTAAGACTATTTTCCCGCTATCCCCATTGGGTTTATTCAGGTATAGCAATTATTGATGTTGAAAAGAATACTTTCTATATTGACTATGAGAAGACTAAGGTAATTTTTCGCAAACTCAATGAAAAGGACATTGAAGATTATTTGTCAGATTCAGTAAGTTTAGACCGTGCCGGCGGAATTGACATCGAAGAAAGAGCAAGAAAGTTGGTTAAGGAAATCGACGGAGACTTCTATAATATTGTTGGGCTTCCCGTAAAGAGATTCGTCTCTTTGATTAGAAAAATTGATAAAAGATTTCAGAAAATATAATTTTTTTAAAAAATTTTCTTGACAAATTTTCTAATTTATGCTATAAGTTTTATTGGCTATGAAAAAGGAATATTTCAAGATACCTTTAAACGAGCCGGTGTTCGTCATCAGTGTAGTAAGTAAATTAGTTAATTTGCCGGAATGGACGCTGAGAATTTTAGACCGTAAAGGAATAGTCCGGCCTAAAAAAACCAAAGGAAAGACTCGACTTTATTGTATTGAGGATTTGGATAGGCTTGTTTACATACGTTATCTTATGGAAGAAAAAGGGATAAACATAAGCGGAATTAAATTTATTCTGGAAATGGAAGGCAAGATAGGGTTTAAAGAGGAAGGGCATAAAGAAAGGAGGTGATTTCTATGGCTTTGATTAAGTGGAGACCTAAAGAGGAATGGGATCCGTTGAGGGAATTTAGTGAGTTAGAGGAAGAAATTAGCAAATTCTTTGATTTTCCTTTACTGCGTTGGCACATTGGTAGACATTCGTTGAGAGATAAAGTTTGGTCAGTGCCGTTAGATATTTATGAGACAAAAGATACGGTAGTTGTAAAAGCAGATATCCCCGGAATGAAAAAAGATGAGATTAATGTATCGGTTCAAGGAGATGTGCTTACTATCAGCGGAGAGAAGAAAAAGGAAGAAGAAATAAAAGATAAACATCTACATAGAGTGGAGAGATTTTATGGAGTATTCCAACGTTCCATAAATCTACCATCCTATGTAGATACTTCAAAGATAAAAGCCTCTTATAAGGAAGGGGTTTTAGAGATTACTCTTCCTAAGAATGAAGAGGCTAAAGCAAAAGGGACCAAAGTTGAAATACAGTAATAATAAAATATAAATTTATGCCTTCCTCTTTAAACCCATTTAAATATAAAATAATTAAGATAATAATAAGATCATAACAAACCTTTCAGATTCTTGGAGGGATAATAATGCGTTTGGATAAATTTACGGTAAAAGCACAGGAAGCGATTGAAAAAGCAACCCAACTTGCTCAAGAAAGACACCACCAACAGGTTGAAACAGAGCACCTCTTATTGGCTCTTTTAGAGGAAGAAGGTTTTATTACGTCTTTATTAAAGAGAATGGGTGTAGATATAATTTCTCTTAAAAATTATGTAAATAAGGAATTGGAAAATAAGCCACAGGTGGAGACAGCTGTTTCTTCTCTTTATCTTTCTCCCCGTTTAAATAAAGTTTTTAGTGAAGCATTACGAGAAGCAAAAAATCTAAAAGATGAATATGTAAGCACAGAACATCTTTTAATGGCAATTATAGAGGACGTAGATTTAAAGAATAAGATTGTCAAAAGATTTGGGATAAACAGAGAGGGCTTACTCAAGGCATTAATGGATTTGCGTGGGACATATCAAGTAACTGACCCTAATCCAGAAGATAAATACCAGGCATTGGAAAAATATGGGCGCAATCTCACGGAATTGGCAATGTTGGGTAAACTTGATCCAGTGATTGGCAGAGATGATGAAATAAGAAGGGTAATTCAAGTTCTTTCGCGGAGAACTAAAAATAATCCGGTACTTATCGGTGAACCAGGTGTAGGAAAGACCGCAGTAGCAGAAGGACTTGCTCAACGCATTGCCAAAGGAGATGTCCCCGATAGTCTTAAGGAAAAAGAGGTTGTAGCTTTGGATATCGGTTCTTTAATTGCAGGGACAAAATTTAGAGGGGAGTTTGAGGAAAGGATGAAAGCAGTTTTAAAAGAAGTTCAAGCAAAAGAGGGTAAGATTATTTTATTTATTGATGAATTACATACCATTGTGGGAGCAGGACAGGCAGAAGGCGCGGTGGATGCTTCTAATATGCTCAAACCTGCTTTGGCGAGAGGAGAGTTGCGTTGCGTGGGAGCTACCACTCTTGACGAGTACCGTAAGCATATTGAAAAAGACCCGGCTTTAGAGAGACGTTTCCAACCCATCTTCATCGGACAGCCTACGGTAGAGGAGACTATTGCTATATTACGGGGATTGAAAGAACGTTACGAACTGCACCACGGAGTGCGGATAAAAGACAGTGCTTTGGTAGCAGCAGCTGTTTTGTCCGACCGCTATATTAGTGAAAGATTTCTTCCCGATAAAGCGATAGATTTAATTGATGAAGCGGCTTCTAAGTTGCGTATAGAAATTGACAGTCTTCCAACGGAAATAGATGAAAAAGAAAGAAAGATAATTCAATTGGAGATTGAGCGACAGGCTTTAAAGAAAGAGAAGGATTCTCAGGTTAAAGAAAGGTTGGAGAAAATAGAAAAAGAACTTGAGGATTTAAAGAAGGCAGTTAGAGAAATGAAACAGCACTGGGAGAAAGAAAAAGGACTTATTTTGGAAATTCGCAAAGTAAAAGAGGAGATAGAAAAAGCACGTTTGGAGGAACAGAAGTTTGAGAAACAAGGAGATTTGGACAAGGTGGCAGAAATTCGCTATGGGAAACTGATAGAATTAGATAAAAAATTAAAGGTGCTCAATGAAGAATTGGTTAAGATACAGAAGAAGAAAAAGATGCTTAAGGAAGAGGTAGACGAAGAAGATATTGCGGAGATAGTGTCCAAATGGACCGGGATCCCTCTTTCTCGCCTGATGGAGGGAGAAACGGAAAAACTGGTATTTATGGAAGAACGTCTAAAATCACGGCTTGTAGGACAAGACGAAGCTATTTCTTTAGTTTCCAATGCTGTAAGGAGAGCGCGCTCGGGATTAAGTGATCCTAACCGCCCCATAGGCTCTTTTATATTCTTGGGACCCACAGGAGTAGGTAAAACAGAGCTTGCCCGAAGTCTTGCCTGGTTTTTGTTTGATAATGAGAATGCTCTTCTTCGTATCGATATGTCGGAGTATATGGAGAAACATTCGGTTAGCCGTCTGATTGGCGCTCCTCCGGGATACATCGGTTATGAAGAAGGAGGTCAACTTACCGAAGCAGTAAGGCGCAGACCCTATCAGGTAGTTTTGTTTGATGAAATCGAGAAAGCCCATCTTGAGGTTTTTAATATTTTACTCCAGGTTTTGGACGAAGGAAGACTTACTGATGGTCAAGGAAGAATAGTAAATTTCAAAAACACGGTAATCATTATGACCTCCAATATTGGCAGTTATTATTTTCAAGAGATTGGCGATAGAAATAAACTGCAGGAAAAAATTAATGAGGAATTAAAGGTGCATTTTCGTCCCGAATTTTTAAACCGTATTGATGAGATTATTATTTTTAATAAGCTTAATCCCCAAGACATAAGAAAAATTGTTGATATACAACTCGGTTACCTGCAGAATAGATTGGCGGAAAAGAAATTTTCCTTAGAGATAACCGAGGAAGTAAAAGATTATTTAGCTAAAGAAGGATTTTCTCCGGATTTTGGCGCCCGTCCTCTTAAACGCCTAATTCAGAAGAAGATTCAAGATGTGCTTTCTTTGAAAATCTTGGGAAGAGAGTTTAAGGAAGGTGATAGGGTTAAGATAGATTTGGATAGAAAGAAAGGAGAGCTAATTTTTCAAAAGTCTACTTAGTATCTTTCAATCTGCATAAGCAGAGCAGAGACGAGCGGATTAAGCAGTGATATTTTATATAAAACTTCTTCTTTGAAACGATAAAAATCTTCAATTGATATTTTTCTTATCTTAACAATTTCCTCTTCCTTCAGGAAATTCAAGAAATACGACTCAATAATTTCTTTCTCTTCTTTTTCTAATTTCATCAGCGTATTATCAACAATTTCCTGATGATAGTGATTAAGGAATTCATAAGGGACGCATCTTAAATAGCTATAGAGCGTGAGTTTTCTCTGGCGGGGGTCCTGAGGGTTTTCTAATCTTTTATATTCTTCCAGAATATTTTCCCAGAAATTCTTCTTAAGATAAAATATAAAACTTTTCCCATCATTTTTCTCGGCGTAAGTTATAGCGCATGCTTTAAAAACTTTATGTATCAGGTGATGAAAATCTTTGTCTGTAAAAGCACGGTAATCACCATGACAATAAGCCTTTTCTGTTTCTGGTCGGCTAACATAACGGATGCCTTCTGTAGTTAATAAATAATCCCAACAGGAAGAAGCCCATTTTAAAAAAGGACGAAATTCTACCAGTAATTTGTTGTAAGCATCGGTAAAGCTTGCGCCATCTTTTTTTTCACGGCTTTTTTTAATTTTTCTTAATAATTGCAGAATATTATTTTTCCCCCGACAACATACCTCAAGTTTTGGTTGAACAAAGACCTGAGGAAAGTCCATCTCTGGGGGTATTTCCTCGGCGAGTAAATTTTTAAGCTCTTCCATTATCTTCATTTAACCATTTAACCATTTAACCATTTAACCATTTAACCATTTAACTATTTAACTATTTAACCTCCTTGGGATAAATACTCTCAACTGGTGCCGAAGGGGGGATTTGAACCCCCAAGACCCGAAGGTCACTACGCCCTGAACGTAGCGCGTATGCCAATTCCGCCACTTCGGCTTATTTTGAATTTATAATATATTAAAAATATTCTTTTGTCAAATAATCTAATTTTAGGGTATAATTTCTAAAATTATGGGCAATATGTTCTCTTCTACTTTTTTTATCTCCTTTTTTGCTATTGTTGAAGTGCTTATTCCTGCCTTGATTGGTTTCTTGAGTATTAAAGCCGGAATAGTTAAAGCTCAATTGGTTGATTATTTAAGCGAGTTAGTTATCAACATTACTCTTCCTTTAATGATTTTTACCCATATTATTGAGGAGTTCAGCTTTTCGACTTTAGGATATTGGTGGATTTTTCCTTTGGTTTCCTTGGGGATGATTGTTACTAGCTATTTTTTAGCGGAAATAGTAGTAAAAATAACTAAATATAACAGGAATCAGCTGGAGTTTAAAACTTTGGTAAGTTTTCAGAACTCAGGTTATCTCCCTCTGGCTCTAGTTTCTGCTTTGTTAAAAAAGGAAGAAGCAAGCCTCGTAATGCTCTATATTATCTTTTTTCTCATGGGATTTAACTTAGTTATCTGGTCATGGGGAGTTTATGCATTTAGAGAAAAGATAGAGGAAAAATTTTCCTGGATGCGTTTATTCAGCCCACCTTTTTTGGCAGTATTGTTTTCTTTAGTTTTATTACCTGTTAAGAGGATTATTCCCCAAATTTTCTTAAATCCATTTAGAATTCTGGGAAATACGACTGTTCCCTTGGGGATGTTTATCGTAGGGGCGTCCTTAGCCAATTGTAAATTTGGGGTTAAATTGGAAAAAGAAGTCTTTATAACAGTCTTTCTAAGGTTAATAGTTATTCCCTTTTTCTGCTTATGTTTTTTATATTTTCTGAAAATCCCCCCTCTTATATCTTTTACCATTTTATTAGAGTCAACCATGCCTTCGGCGACTTCTCTGGTAGTTATTGCGAATGTTTATGGGGGCAATCGCGAGTATATCTCACAAAGTATATTTCTTAGCCACCTCATTAGTCTCGTCACTATTCCGCTATTTCTATCTCTGTTTAATATTTTTTTTAAGGTCTTGCCATAATGTTTGATTTCTCTATCTTTTTCTGATAAGATATATGAAATTATTGCTTATGGAAATCATTGCTTCCAATAAATCAGCGAAGCGAGATTATGAGATTATAGAAACTTATGAAGCGGGAATTTCTTTACTTGGGCCAGAAGTAAAGTCTGCCCGAGAAAGAAAGGTAAATCTTAAGGATAGTTTTGCGAGAGTAGAAAATGGGGAAATTTTTGTGTATAATATACATATTAGTCCTTATGCTTATTCTAATCTTACAGAAGAGGATGCAAAGAGAAAACGCAAGTTGCTTTTACATAGAAGAGAGATAGACAAGTTAATCGGCAAGGTTAAAGAACGCGGTTTTACTCTTGTTCCTTTAAAACTGTATTTTAAGAAACATTTAGTAAAGTTAGAATTAGCTCTGGTCAGAGGGAAGAAGCTTTACGATAAACGCGAGACAATTCGCAGAAGGGAACAGGAACTCCAAATGCGGAGGATAATGAAGGCAAAGGGTAGCCAATGAGTTAGGAGGTATTTTTTAGTATCAAAGATATTAGAGAAAGGGGGTGAAAGGTCTCGACTTAAGTAGCTTTGCTGAAAGAAGCATGCCGAGGTTGCAAGGAGGCCTCGTTCCGAATGAAGCGAATACGCAAGTATCGCTTCGGGATTCCGATGGTGAGGCTGGATAAGTCTCAGCATTCGGAAGAAAACACCTTGCACATTGATAACTGCCGACTACAGTCCGGTAGTAGAAGTCCTTCCTGCCTAATTGCCAGGAAGGCCTCTCTTGAGGTCTTGCCTGTGGACCTGAAGAGAGAATTTAAACAGGATGCGCTTACCAAGTTAGCTCTTCTAAGGTAAGCAAAGATTTAAAGAGCTGGCTATGTTTAATCCTGTCTATCGGAGTAAGCGTAGCGAGATAAAAAAGATAGACTAAGCATGTAGGGTCTTTTAGCAGAGAACTTAAGGACGCGGGTTCGATTCCCGCCACCTCCATTGAGGATATAAAATGCGAAATTCAAAGTTTAGAAACGAAAGTTTTGCTGCGAAGAAGAGTTTTAAATTTGGCATTAGTATTTTGATATTTACATTTTCTATCTTGAATCTTTATGGTTGCGCTACCTATCCCCGGCGTGCTGAAGTTAAGAAACCAATCTTACCCGCAGACAAAACCTTTCGTATTGGTAAAACCGATTATGTTTATTTGAAAGATTTTTGCCGATTTTACGATTTTGTTTGGGACTGGGATATCTTGGGTAAGAAACTGGTTTTATATCGCAATGGTTTTAAAATTAATTTAGCGCTTGGTTCTACTGTAGGTTTAATTAATGAAAAAAGAATAGATTTAAAAAACAAGGTGCAGATTTATAATAATGAGATTGCCTTGCCTTTTGGTTTAGCAGAAGAGGTTTCCAAAATTCTTTTCCCTTCTCTTCCCGCAAAATTGCCCACCCCGTCTGTTTATAAGATAAAATGTGTAGTTATTGACCCCGGCCACGGAGGGAAAGACCCCGGTGCAGTAGGTCCTGCGGGTCTTAAGGAAAAAGAAGTGGTTTTAGATATTGCCAAACGATTAAAGAAATATCTTGAGAAAATGGGTCTTGAGGTTGTGCTTACCCGCAAAGAGGATAAATTTGTTTCCCTCTGGCGGAGAGTTCATCTTGCCAACACCAAAAAGGCAGATCTGTTTATCAGTATTCACGCCAATAGTTCGCGGTATAGAGAAGCAAGGGGATTTGAGATTTATTATCTTTCGGACCGGATGGACGATTCCAGTAAAGCTTTAGTTCAGATTGAAAATGCAGCTTTAGAATTTGAGGAGGGGTTTTTATCTACGGAAAATACTGCCTTAGCGGCTACCCTCTGGGATATCGTTCAGACGCAGAACCGCGCCCAAGCAATGCGTTTAGCTAATCATATCGCTAGCAATGTAGAGAGTTTTGATTGGCTTGATAATCGGGGAATAAAGGGAGCAAATTTTTATGTTTTAAAAGGTGCTAACATGCCGGCGTTGTTGGTAGAAACAGGTTTTATATCCAATAGGATTGAAAGCAGACTGCTTGCCGACCCTTACTACAGTCAGAGAATTGCCGAAGCTATTGGTAAAGGAATAATTTCCTATAAAGAAGAATATGAACGCACCGATGGATTTAGTCGTTAAAATTCTATAATTACAGATTTACAACCATAGTTTATGGGAAGATATAGAATGGGAAAAAGTGATAATCCAGTGGGGGTATTTGATTCAGGGATAGGAGGGCTTACTGTAGTCAAGGAGTTACTGCGGGTATTGCCCCAGGAGAGGTTTATATATTTTGGTGATACCGCTAGGGTTCCTTATGGCAATAAATCTAAGGAAACAATAATCAGATTTACTTTAGAGAATATACTCTTTCTTCTAAAGCAGGATGTAAAATTGGTAGTCATTGCTTGTAATACCTCTTCCAGTATTGCCCTTCCTCTTATAAAGCAGTATTTTCGTATACCCATTTTAGGTGTGGTGATTCCTGCAGTTAAAGAGTCGGTATATGCGACGAGAAACAAGCGCATTGGTATAATTGGTACAAGAGCAACTATTGAGAGTGGCACCTACGAAAGAGAAATTCATCGCTTAGATCCAGAGATAAAAGTATTTGCCAAGAGTTGTCCTTTATTTGTTCCCTTGATAGAGGAAGGTTGGTTGGAAGGGAATGTAGTGGAGAAAGTTGTTCGAGATTATCTTGCGCCTTTGAAAGAAAAAGAAATTGATACCCTCATTCTTGCCTGTACTCACTATCCATTGCTAAAGAAAATGATAAAAAAGTTTATGGGAAAAGAGATTTTGCTGATTGATTCAGCAAGAGAAGTGGCAATCGAGGCTAAAGAATTATTAAATCAAGAGAGTTTACTGTATGCGGGGAAAAGAAGGGCTTCCGCATTGGCTTGTTATGTTACCGATAAATCGGATATCTTCCAAGAAATAGGGAGCAGGTTTTTGGGTAGAAGATTAGAGAATATACACGAGATAAAGGATTAGTTATGTTTAAAATAGAGGTAGAATCGTCTTTCAGTTCGGCACATTATTTACGCGATTATCAAGGTAAATGCGAATCCCTCCATGGTCATAACTGGCGGGTAAGAGTGACTGTGGAAGGGAAGAAATTAAAAGGAAACGGATTACTATTAGATTTTGGAGAGTTGAAGCAGAATTTAAAAATAGTCTTGGAGGAATTGGACCACAAGAATCTTAATGAAATTTCTTATTTTAGGAAAAATAACCCTACTTCAGAGAATATTGCCAAATTCATCTTTGGTTGCTTAAAAAATCGTCTCCGTTCCCAAAACCACCGTTTAAAGAAAGTTACTGTGTGGGAGAATGAAACTTCCTCAGCAACTTATTCTGTATAGTTAATTATAAGAGAATTCGTACATTTATTTGTAATAAGTGGTGTTAATTTTGTCAGTTTTATTTTTATATTTAGCATATTTGGGTTAGGAGCTTGATATTGAAGAAAGCAGTGGTTTTACTCAGTGGAGGGTTGGATTCTGCCACTACCTTGTTCTGGGCAAAGGAGAAAGGATTTAAATGCTTTTGCCTAATTTTTGATTATGGACAACGGCATAAAAAGGAAATAGCTTCTGCAAAACGCATAGCAAAAATAGCAAATTGTGAATACCTCGTGATTAAAATCAAGCTTCCTTGGAAAGGTTCAAGTCTTTTAGATAGGAGTATGCGTATACCTAAACGCACGAATGCGCAAATGCAGAAGGCCGCTAGCTTAATTCCTTCGACTTATGTTCCTGCAAGAAATACTATTTTTTTAAGTTTTGCTTTGTCTTATGCGGAAGCAATAAAAGCAGAAGCAATTTTTATAGGAGCAAACGCCATAGATTTCTCGGGATATCCTGATTGCCAAAAAGAGTATTTCCAGTGTTTTAGAAGGTTTGTTAAAAAAGGGACCAAAGCAGGTTGTGAAGGAAAAAGTATCAAGCTTTACACTCCTTTAATCGATAAAACCAAAACCCAAATTATCAGATTAGGAATAGGTTTAGGTGTGCCTTTGGGCTTAACTTGGTCCTGTTATCAAGGCGGGGAAAAGCCCTGTGGAAGATGTGATAGTTGCCAAATTAGAGAAAAGGGATTTCGGGAAGCTGGGATGGTTGATCCTTTGATAAAAAGAGAGCGGTAACCAGAAGATGAAAGGTAAAATAGCGGAAATTTTTAAAAGTATCCAGGGTGAAGGAATTTATGTCGGCATACCCCAGCTTTTTATAAGGTTTTATGGCTGTAAATTAAACTGTTCTTTCTGTGATACATATTTAAGGCGTTACAAGAATTTTTCTCCATACCAGCTTTTAAAAAAAGTAAAATTGCATGCTCAAGGAATAAACTCCTTATCGCTTACTGGAGGAGAGCCTTTAGAGCAGACAGATTTTCTCAAAGAGTTCCTTACTTTATTAAAGAAAGAACATCTTAAAGTGTATTTAGAAACCAGCGGAATACATTTTAAAGAGTTGAAAAAATTAATTAAGCTTATTGATATTATTGCCATGGATATAAAATTACCCAGTTCTACGCAAAGAGAAGCTTACTGGCAAGAACATAGAGAGTTTTTGAAGATAGCTTTGCAAAAGAAAGTTTTTGTTAAAGCTGTAATTTGTTTGTCTACTACAGAGAAGGATTTAAAGAGGGCAATTTCTCTCTTAGAAGGAAAGGACACAGTTTTTGTTTTACAGCCAAACACTTTTGAATTAGATAAACTCGGGGAAAAATTAGATAGATTTCAGAAAACTTGCGTTAATTATTTAAAAGATGTGCGCATTATTCCCCAACTGCACAAATTATTAAGGAGGGATTGATATGAGAGGAGAATATACCGCTAAACATGCCCAGATGGGTTTAAAGGAAAAATTACCGAAGATTGAATGTTTTCCTAACCAATTCCCGGGTTATACCATTACCATTGAGATTCCCGAATATACTTCTATTTGTCCCCGTAGCGGACTTCCCGACTTTGGGAAGATTACCATCCAATACATGCCTACAAAATGGTGTATTGAGCTTAAGTCTTTAAAATTTTATATCTTAAGTTATCGAAACTTAGGAATCTTTTATGAGAATGCGGTCAACCGTATTTTAAGAGATTTGGTAAAGGCTTGTAAACCCAAATGGTGTCTGGTAAAAGGAGAGTTTAATGTAAGGGGAGGAATGCGGAGTATAGTAGAGGCAAATTATCCGCCAAAGAAGAAACAAAGGGTCAAGAGTTAGTAGTTAGAGGGAGTGAGGAAGGAAAAAGGGAAATGAGGATTGTCTATTTTGACTGTTTCTGGGGTATAAGTGGAGATATGCTTTTAGCCAGTTTACTGGATTTAGGACTTGACCTAGATGTTTTTCTGGGAAGCTTTAGAAAGGCAGAGCTTCCTCTTTTTGAATTTAAGGTAAGAAAGATAATTAAAGGAGAGATTCTGGCAACGCAGATAGCAATAAAGAGTGGAAATAAGAAACTTTTTTCTTATTTGGAATTTAAAGAAATGATAAAAAATTCCAAGTTACCCTTAAGGATTAAAAAAAAGGCGCTTTCCAGTTTTGTTACTTTGGCAGAAACCGAGAAAAAGATTCATGGGGTTAAGGGAAAGGACTTTCATTTTGAACAGCTAGGGGAAATGGATACCTTAGTGGATATTGTAGGAACTTATATCGCTTTGGATTTGTTGAAGATAGAAAAAGTTTATTTTTCTCGGCTGAGACTGGCAAGGGGAGGTTTTTTCCGCCACGGTAAGAGAAGTCTTCCCCTTCCGGGTCCTGCGGTTTTAGAATTACTCAAAGGTTTTCCTTTAGAACTCATTGAAAGCCCTTATGAATATATTACTCCGACGGGTGCGGTTCTGGTAAAAGAACTGAGCAGAGGGAGAATTGCTAATTTACCGCGCTTCAAGATATTAGGAATCGGCTATGGTGCAGGAAGTATAAATTTTGGTTCTTCCCCGAATCTTCTCCGCGTTATCTTAGGAAAAACTCCCTCCCCTTGACAAAAGCCTAAATTCGTGTTATACTTTTTAAGGTAAGTGATTAAGTTAAAGAAAATGAGAATAATATGAAAAGAATTTTTTTTATCTTAGTTTTTCTGGGTTTATTAAAAGGGGATGTCTTTGGGGCAGACTCTCTGCTTTTAAAAGAGGCAGAAAAATACTATAAGCAGGGAGAAAAAGAATTAATTATTGGCAACCTTGAGGAAGCTAAAAAGTATTTCCAAAAATCCGTAGCCATAAATCCAAATTTTACAGATGCTTATTATCAGTTAGCTAAGATTGCCGAAGCCAAAGGCTGTCTTGAACAGGCAGAAGAAGCATATCAAAAGGCAGGGTATTATAAAGTTTCAGCTCTTTCCAATCAACCACCCACAACCTCTCTGCCCAAAAAAGAGGAAATTAAACCCGTAAGAAAAGAAGTGGTTACCCCAGAAAGAGCTTCTTCCTGTACCGAGTGCGAACGCTGGCAGATGATAAAAGAGGCAAAAGCTTGGGAAAAAGAACTGATTCAGGAAGAAAAAGAATTTCTTCCTTCATCAGAGCCGACTACCCTTAAAGAAATAGGAGCTTTAGAAGGAGTTTATACCGGTATTGTTCAGCGCGACCTGTATAAAGCCCAGAGAAAGGGTCCGGCCATTGCTTCTGAACTTGACCCCTATCATCCTAAACATAAGGATTTTAAGATTCCTTATTATAGAGATAGAGAGGGTTTAAAAATTACTCCTGTAATCGGCATAAGGGGTGAATATAATACTGAACGGCAACTTGTTCCTATTGAGAACTTGATAATGGAAGCACAGGAGTTTGACCAAAGAAGTGCTGAAGAGGCAAAAAGATATATTTCCCTAAATCGCAAAAGATGGCATCAAGAAGAAATTGTTTTACATTATAAAGAGACCTGGCCAAAATTTACCTATACCTATATGGAAGAAAGAGCAACCCGTGAATATGAACCCAAATTACTCTGGAGCAATAATAAGGTTTTTTATGACCATTATAATAGAAGATATTACAAACTTGAGCATACCATTCCCTGTCTACCTAAATTAGGAGCTTTAAAATGGGTATTACGTTATGGTGACCATGTAGGATATAGACCTAACGATAACGCTACGTATTTATCTTTCAATTCTTATCTCGTAGGCATAGAAACTTGGCCCTATATTGCCTTCTTAGATAAAACTGTGGGTGTAAAAATTGATTATCAGTATAATGAAGGGGAATATAAGAGAGCTATGGCTGAGGGATGGGACGAACGCAAGTACAAGGAAAATCAATACTGGTTAGAGTTAGACTTCTATTATCCAGAGAAATTCTTAAGGATAAAACCCCATTTCTATTATGGAAGAGAAAGACATTATCCTTCCTACAACACTTGGTGGAAAAGAGAGAACGGCATAAAAATAGAGAAGGATTTAAACGGAATGCTGAGATTTGTTAGTGACTGGACATATATAGACTATACCAGAACTAAGGACCCTTATGGAACTCTTTCGAGTAATGTGACTACTTCTGCTTGGAGATGGGATAATAACTTAGAATACGAATTTATTCGCGATTTGAAATTGAAACTGGGAGCAGATTATGGCAATGGTTTGAGCTTTGATGCTTTTGATTATTATACCTTAAGGGCAGAACTGCAGTGGAAAAAACCAGGGTTAAACGACTTCCGTATCGGTTATGGACATACCAACTACTTTGAGTTAGACGAGAGCGTAGATACCTTTCTTTTTAAATTCGGTTTATTTATATAGAAAGATGAAGACAAAAAAAATATGCTTAATCTTGGCTTTTGTAACAATGCTGGCCGGAAGGGCAGGGGCAGAGGTGCTTCTGATTGATGATTTTAACCGCTGTCAGAAGCCAAACCTTATCAGTGGAGATTATGGAATCTGGAGTAAGACTGATTGGGATCGAAGTATGTATTGCAGTGACAGTTTGACTTCTAACCCCGATATTGTTTATGGAAGAAAAGGTTGCTCCTTGCAACTTGACTACGATGTAGAATCTCGGCAACCTGCCTATACGGGAATGTGGATGCGTTTGGAAAAGATAGATTTAAATAAATATAAATACTTGGTTTTCTACGTGCGTGGAGATTACTACAAATGTTTTACCAGCCGTTTCAAGATCGAGTTAAAAAATATGGTTAAGTTTATAGAAGGCACGCGCTCAACACGTTGCCCTTGTAAGGGACCTCAAGAGAAAGGTAGAATTAGAGAAAGCGATATTGCCATCTATGAGGTAGAGGGAGTAGATGCCCAGTGGAGACAGGTAATTGTTCCTCTTGAGTCTGCTTTAAAAGACGCAGACTTTTCCGAGGCCTTTGAGTTTACCGTTGTTTTTGATGAACAGTTTGTAACCCAGAAAAAAGGTAGGATTTATATCGATAATATTTACTTTACTGATGGTGAGGTTCTTCCTTCTTGCTGTGGAGAGCCGGTTCAGGTAAAAGAAGTTTATTTATACAATGCTCCTCCACGGGTCGTTTTTTCTGCTCCCAGCGCGGTTTGTGTTGATGAGGAATTTGTTTTAGATGCTTCAGGAACTACTGATGACAATGCGGAGTGTCTTAGCTATGCTTGGGATTTTGGCGATGGGACTAAAGGAGAGGGCATAACGGTAAAGAAGGCGTATAAGAAAAAAGGTACCTACAAGGTAGTTTTGGAAGTTGATGATTATCAGTGTACCGAATGTAGTAAGAGTAGTTTTACTAAGTTGATTAAAGTAAATACTCCTCCTATTGCTGAGGCAGGTAAGGATGTTAATCTCTGCATTGATGCCCGTGGTGATTATGAGGTGGTTTTTGATGGTAGTAAATCCTACGACCCCGATGGAGATGCTCTTACCTATAAATGGGATTTTGGCGATGGCGAAAGAGGAACAGGGGAGAAAGTTACCCATGTGTATAAAAGAGGTGGAAGTTATAAAGTGAGACTAACTGTGGATGATGGGGCGGGGACTTCGTGCAGTAAAGCCGAAGACACCGTTAACGTTTGTCTTAATAAACCACCAGTGGCCGATGCCGGACCCAATTTAGTATGTTGTGCCGGGCAAGAAAATGTCTTTGATGCTTCTGGTTCTTATGACCCCGAGGGAGATTTCTTAAGTTACCACTGGGATTTTGGAGATGGAACAAAGGCAGAGGGGGTAAGAGTAAAACACACCTATACTAAACTTGGTACTTACAATGTTACGCTTACGGTAAGAGATAATTCTGGGACAAAGTGTGATAGTGCAGTAGATAGTTTTATGGTCAATGTAAGTCAGGAACCTGTTCCGGTAATTAAAGTCAAATAAATCAAACTCCTAAAACAACTTTTATTTTTTTATCATCTCTTGGGAATTAAAACCTCTTTTTTTATCCCCTGCGGAGGCTGAGATACATAGGTAACACTCACGGTATAATAAAGGGATTAGATATGATACCGGAGGTTACCTATGGAAAGAAGTTTTAGTTTTTACTTTGTTAAGCGTAAGCCAATTAAATTAGGAGATGAGTTTACAAGATGGGCGGGGAGTAGCCGAGCTGCTTAAGTTAACTTCTGGAGAGAGATTGAGGGTAGAATGGATGATATTTTATTACAAAGAGGCAAAGAAGAATGGGAGCAAGACTGCGAGACATTTTGGCATATCCCGCAAGACCTTTTATAAGTGGCTGAACGTTTTAAAGAGAGTAAAGAGAATGTAGAGAGTTTAAGAGATTTATCTACGAGGCCAATAAATAAGCGTAAATGGGAAATAACTCCTTTACAAGAAGAAAAGATTATTACTTTGAGAAGAAGATATATGTATTATGGCAAGAAGAAGTTAAAGATACTTTATGAGAAGGAAAATAGAGAGGAGATAAGTTGCTGGAAGATAGAGAGGGTAATAAGGAGACACAGGCTTTATGCGGATAGAATAAGAGCGGAGAAGATTGCCAAGAAGCAAGCCAGTGCGAGAGAGAACCTGAAGTTAAGGATACAGAAGTTAAAGAAAGAGAAGAGGATATGGTTTTTGTTTCAATTAGATACCATTGTAATTTATTGGGGTAAAATAAAGAGATACATTTTAACAGCGGTAGATTATGCTTCTAAACCTGGATATGCGAGGATGTATAAGACGAAGAGTTCGAAGGTAGCAAGAGATTTTCTATATCGTTTACGGTATTTAATTAATCACCCTATTGAGAATATACAGACAGACAATTGTTCTGAATTTGCCCATTATTTTGAGAGGACTTCCCAGAAGGTAGGGATTAGGCGGTATTTTTCGCGGGTAAGAATGCCCCAAGACAATCCTGAAGCGGAGAGATGTAATGAGACTTTAGAGTATGAATGGTTGTATAATGGGAATTTAGATTTAGATTGTGAGAGATTTAACAGAAATTTAACCGAATGGTTAATAGAATATAATTTTAATCGGCCACATAAAAGTCTCTTGATTATTTGACTCCGATGGAATATATTGAGAAAGAACTACCAAAGATAAGAAATCCTGCAGAACTGTTACCTATGTGGTCAGCCCGCACAAAGGCTTGACAGCCTGAGCATTCTGTATTATACTTATTATGGAAAGAATAAAATGATTTTTAAAGATTAAAGGGCTGAGAGGATTTTTTTGAAATTTATTGATTATTTTTTAGCAGAAATGAGAAAATTATTTTTTTTCACAGGGATAATGGGGATTTTATTTATTAGCTCTTCTGCATGGGCAATGATCGAGGGTTTAGAATTAATTTCTTACCGAAAAGAATCCGAAAGAGTAATTGTGGGTTTTAGAGAAGAAACTACCGAAGCAGAGATACTTAAGTTTCTTGAAAAATACCACTGCCAGTTGATGGGGCCTATAAGTGAATTTCGTGTCTACGGAATAATCCTTCCTCAAGGGCTGACCTATCAAGATGTAGTAGAGAAGTTTTTAGAAGAAGATTGTATTAGGTATGTGCTTCCTGACTACCCGATGGCTCAGCAACAGGATGCCTCGAAAGCGATTCTTACCGATGTTAAAGCCAAAAACAACGCTGTTTTAGAACAGATAAGGCTTATTCAAGCCTTGACTTGGATTGCCGATTTAGAAAGAAAGGGGTTATTGGGGAGAAAAGGAATTCTGGTAGCCACAGCTGATCTTTCAGGATTACATCCTGAACTTACTGCTTCTCTTAAAACTTTAGGTATGTGGGGAGGGGTGTTAAAATGGGATGCGCAAGCAAATAAATTTGTTTATTCTACCGAAGATACCTCTATGCTCCCTGACGCCCACAATATGGCAGTCACTACTTTAATTGCCGGTATTCTCTCTGAGGTTAAGGCAGGAATTACGATTATGCCCCTTTTTTATGATGGAAGTTTCGCGACCTATATTGAGGGTATAAAACAGGCGATAGAAAGGGCAAAAATTGAGGGGAAGAGGTTGATTATAAATTCCAGCTTCACTCTTAATCCTGAGTCTTATAACCGTGCGGAGATTGACGTTTCTTTGCGCTATTATTATGTAGGAATGGAGATAGAAAATTTGAGAAAGACCATGAGCGATATAGAGATTTATATCCGATGGGAACAGATTATCCAGCCACTTATAGATAAAGCATCTTCGCTTTTCAGTGCTATAAATCAAGCAGTGAAAAATCGCGAAATACGCAACTACTCTGCTTGGGGTGAAACTGATTATCAATTCTTAAAGAATAAATTTTCTCTAAGCGAAGCAGAAATCAATGTGCTTAAATATGCTCTGCAGGCGGCAAAGCAGAAATTTCTTTTATTTACTAAGTCACCTTTGGCTGAGGACTTTAAGCAGTTTTCTCAAGAGGCTTTAATCGTTGCTTCCGCGGGTAATTTTCATAACGAGTCTGCTAATTTTCCTGCTTTTTATCCGAGTGTTATCGGAGTGGGGGCAAGCGATTCTAAAGGATATTTAGGTGACTCCAATTTTGGAGAATGGGTAAATGTGTATGTTCCGGGCGGATACGATAGGGGAATCTGGACACAATGGATAAGAGACGGGCGCTTGACTGAGGAGTATGTTAAGGGAACTTCCTTCTCCGCTCCGCTTATCAGTGCATTAGGGGCTTTACTTTTTAAGACAGATTCTACTTTATCTACAGAAGAGATAAGAATGATTATTGAAGGTTCCTCAAAGAGGATTTACTCTTCAGAGATAAAGCGGTATATTAATTTTGGAGATGCCTTAACTGCGGTTAAGGTAGGTTTTATTTATGGAGGGATAAAGAGTATTGTTTCTTCTTTAAAAGAATACTTTGATAAGATAAAAACCTTAAGTACTCAAGAGATTTCGGTTTTAAGGGGTGAGATAAAGAATAGGATTTTAACTACATTAGGGGAGAAAGTTTTTCGTGAAGATAAAACTATTTTTAACAATGGATATTTTAGTTCATTACTGGACAATATAATGCAGGCAGGGAACAATTTTAATAGCGCCAGAAATAGTTTGCTTTTAGAACTCTCTAAAGTACAGTCACAAAACATAAATTTAGCCACAGGCATCTTTATCTCAGGGCAATTAGATACAACCTTATCCAAAGAAGCCCTTAAATTAAAGGCAGTTAATTTATCATTATCAGAAGTAGAGTTAGATAATATCTTAAAATACGCTGGAGAAGATTTTTTACGCGCAACCGAGTTAGCCAATTTACAGAAATCTCTCAAAGATTTATTTTCTAATTTAGAAAAAGTAAGACCAGGAAGAATAACCGAAGCCGATTTCTTGCGTTTAGTAGAGAGTGCCTTGGGGGGAAGAAGAGAACTTTATGATTTATACAAGAATTCTTTCTCCGGTTTTTTCAATGAACTAAAACAAGGGAAAATAAGTCTTGGTGAGGCAAAAGGAAAGATAGTTTATAAAATCTGGGAGATAGGAGAGATACATAAAGAAGAGAATTTAAGTGAAACTGCTTTGTTAGTTATTGATTCTCTAAAACTTTCCAGTATTTTATCCGAGATTATCAAGACAAAAGAGCCGATTTTAGAAAGTAATGAAGCTATTTTTATTATGAGTCAAGGAGGGACGGCTAAGGATATTTTAGCGATTGCTTCTGTTTATGCAGGAATAAAAGGAATTTATCAGGCAATAGATAAATTCAATTCTCCTTGGCCTAAAGATTGGGTTTCACTTTTGGTTCCGCAGACAAATTTTATTTCCGCTTTTACTTTTTATATAACCAAGGCGAAGTATATGAGTAGTTATAGTATCTCAAGTCCGATAGAAAAATTTTGCACAGAAGTATTAGAAAATTTTATAAAAATATTTTCCGGACAGACATCTTTGAGTAAAAAAGTCACCGAATTTGATATCCACAATTCTGCAAATAATCTTTTAAATCAAATTTTATGGCAGTTGGTAACCCGAGAAGTTGATAAGGAAACTGCTAAGAGAAAATTGTTAGATTTAATTAAAAATGAATCAAAATTAGAACAGATAGACATTGCTCTTGATTTATTTACCCAATATTATGCCT
>JAMWCW010000013.1 GCA_023819145.1 Candidatus Omnitrophota bacterium | reverse complement strand
AATCTTAGCATTTATATCTTTTTGTAAATTTTCTTTTATAATTGCTGGCTTTTTATTTTTGTTAACCTTTCACATAGCCATTCTTCTCACTAAAAAAGAGATAAATTACTCTTCTCTCAGAAAAATCTATCGCTATGCAGGTTTGGTCTTCGGAATAAGCATTCTTTTATATCTTCTTTTTAATGGTTATTTTTCTTTAAAGTAGCCCCTCAAGATTCTCCTTATTTTTCTCATAAAATTTATAGCTTTCTCTGCATCTATTTTATTAATCTCAAAACCAGGATAGCGAACTTCTACAGCAAATGTGGTAAGCCAGATTAATTCTTCTCTATAATTTTCTAAAGAAGGAGTAAATTTTTTGCAGTCACTAAGAAGAATCTCTAAATCGTGTATTTTCTCAAAAGATACATTATTCTCCTGTAATATAGCCTTCATATATTTCTCTATACATTGCTGACTATGAAAGCATACTGCATAACATGCCAGGGGTTTGGCTTTAAATTCTCTAATCGCGACTCTATAATCCTCTTCAGCTTTTTTAATCCATTCTTTGGTTATTTCCTTCATAAATGTTTTCCCTTTTTCACGATTGTTTTCATGAAGAAATCTCCCTTTTTAATTCTTTCCTTTACCTCATCGGGTGTTTTAACTATTAAATCTAAAGGAAAAGGCGAGGGGATTTCTTTTCTTATCAAGACCGCCTGATTAATAGATCTTATTTTAGTATCTATTATTATGAGTAAATCCACATCGCTATCTTTAGTTATTTTACCCGATGCATAAGAACCAAAGAGAATAATCTTTTTGGGGCTAAACTTCTCTTTTATTTTTTCAGCGTAAATTTTTATTTGTTTGAATTTAACTTTCATCTCTTCTTTTTGTCTTGAGAGTTATCTCTTTTGCAAAATTTTCTCTCTTAATTGGTATTCTATCACTTTATCTTTTCTATTTTCACTATAATTCTCCTCCACAGAAATATAAACCATATTTCCCTCCGAAAAATCTACCGCTACAATGGGTTGGTTTTTGGAATTGTCCTTCTATTATATCTTTCCTTAAAAAATATTTCTATATAAAATAGAACTTCTTTCTCCAAAATAAAATCTGCGTTTCTTAAGCATCTTTGGCAAAAGATAGATTATTTCAAAAATTGCTTTAAAAATAAGTAGATTACTAAAGATTAAATAGAAAAATCTTGAGATATCATAGATTAAAAAATAGCCCGAAATTTTTAAAAAATGGCTCCAGCTTTCATTTTTTATCATCATCAAATAGCGATTGCGGAAAGATAAATACTGACGTCTTTTTTTACTCATTCTGGAACCATTTCCTAAATGATAGCATATAGCATTAGGGACAAATAATCCCCTAAAACCTTTTAGATTTGCCCGCCAGGCTAAATCTACATCCTCTACTAAGAAGAAAAAATCGTTATCAAAATATTCAACATTTTTTTTGATTTTATCAAGCATTTCTCTTTTATATAAAGCACAGGCAGCCGATGGACCAAAAATCTCTTTCTTATCATCATATTGACCATAATCAACCCCATCTTTTCCTCGGTTATAAAATCTTCTTATGCGGGTCAAAATTATTCCCATAGAATCAATAGTTTTTCTATCCATTTTAAGAATCTTTGGACTGAACATCCCGATATTTCGAGAGGTCTCTTCTGCTGCCTTTATTAACTCAGTTAGAAAATTATTTTCTAAAACCACATCACTATTTAGTGTAAGAATAAATTCCCCTCTTGCAATTTCAATCCCCTGATTATTTGCCCGACAAAATCCTAAATTTTTTTTATTTTCAATCAATTTTACCTGAGGAAAATTATCTTTTATAAATTCTTTTGTCCTATCTAAAGAGTTATTGTCCACTACAATCACCTCAAAATCCTTAAAATCCTGTAGAAAGACTGAATCAAGGCAATCTTTAATTATTTTTATCGCATTACAAGTCACAATGATTATTGAAATTTTTGCCATAAAAAGTTAAGTTCCTTCAAAAAACGGATAAAGATTTTTTTAGTTGTTTTCCAAAATCCGTATTTTTTCCATATATAAATTAGCCAATTAAGCCATAAGCAAGTTTTAAAGCGATAGACAAAATATAAATGGTCTCTTATTTTCAAGGCTAAATTTTTTATTTCTTCAATTTCTTCCTTTTTATATTTTGGATAACTTACTACACTGAAATTTCCTCCATCAAATTTAGAATAATCATTTTCTACCAAATAACCTTTTTCCTTTACCAATCTATAGAATTTTGTCCCAGGTTGGGGTGTGCAGATAGAAATCTGGGTATTATCAAGAAGACCATTAATAATTAATCTCTTCATTAGGTCTATAGTCTCTAAATCGTTCTCTTTTGTAGAATTCCATGCACCAAACATAAATGTTCCGTAGTTTTTAAAACCTATTTCCTTTGCTCGGTTAAGCAAAAGGAATAACTTTTTCAAGTCTAATTGTTTATTAATTCCATTAGCAACTGCTTCGCTTGCAGTTTCAATGCCAAATCTAATCTTATAATATCCCGCTTCACGCATTGCCTCAAGCACCTCTTCATCCATAAACCAGATATCGCACATCGCCTCATAATGAAGTTTATTTAAACCATTCTCTTTTATTGCCTGGCATAAATTCAATACAAAATCTCTATTTACATTATGCACCTCTTCATCAAAAAATATTCCCTCCATTTGATGATATCTATTTTTTAAATATTTTATTTCAGAAATTATATTCTCAATTTTTCTGGGACGCCAGTTAGCTTGAGCATAATAAATATTCCTTGCTACACAAAAATTGCAAGACCTGGGGCATCCACGAGAAGCATACATCTGAATCTCTATATATTCTGAAGATGGCTCTCCAGGGATACCGTAATCAATACGCCTAACATCTTCATCTTCAGGAAAAGGTAAATAATTTATATCTAAGAGGGGTCTTCTGGGATTTTGGTAAAGCCCTAAAATATTTTTAGGGTCTTTACCTTGTAATAGTTCTAAAACCGTTAATTCGTATTCGCCAATACAAACATAATCTACTCCTTTATTGATTAATTCTTCTGGAAATGCTGAAGCATGCTGACCAACAAAAACAATCTTTGTCCCTAATTTTTTTTTAATCTTTATAGCCAATTCTAAATTTTCTTCAATCATCCTTGTAGCGGATTCCATAATTAACCAATTTGGCTTTTCCTGTAATATCTTTCTATAATAGTTTTCTAAATCAAATCTCTCCAGGCAACCGTCAACTAATTTAACTTTATGATTTGTTTCTCTCTTTAGAAGTGAAGAGGTATAAGCCAATTCCCAGGGGTAATAGGCAAACCAGTTATACAAAGACTTAACCCCTTCTGACCAGCGTGAAGGAGAGTGTATTATATAAAAACCATTTTTATCTTTTCCAATAGAATTTGCCAAAACTATCTTCATAATTTTACAATTAAGGACTGTCCTATTTTGTCAAATTGTAATAAATACTCTGCCTTGTCTTACCCAATTTCTCAGCAATCTCGGAAATGCTAAACCCTCTATTAAAAAGTTGCTTAATCAGATACTTTCTTGCGTTCAATTCTTCAGGTGTTTTTATCTTTTTCTTTTTCTGAAATTTTTGGATTTCTTCTTTTAAATCTTCATCAACAAATAAATCGTTTTTCATAATTAATCTAGCCAAATCTTTAATTTTCTTAGATAGTCTATTTCTCAAAGAGATTACAACCTTGGGATTTTCAAAAATATTCTCCATCTCTAAACCCATTCCCTCTAAAATTAACTCAAAATATCTCTTTTTTGCTTCATTTTCCTCTTCGTTCAATAAATTAAGTATAATCTCTGTCTTTATAAATGATTTCTTTGATCCAAGCTGTGTATATAACGAACAAGAGGACCAAGGATATTTATCAGGTTCTTGGGCTAAACCAGCTTTATAAGGATTGAGATGGATGTAAAGTGAGGCAACAAGAAAATAAGCTTCGTCTAAACATAATGAAGCTCTAAATCTGCCACAAAAAACATGCCCTTTTCTCTGATATTTTTTATTAAAATATATGGCATAGGTTTCAAAAATATTCTTAAGAGCCTTACTTAAATTGGGTTCAGTAATCTTTAATAAAAGATGTATATGGTTGGGAAGGAAAGCATAAGCATAGACATCTAACTTAAATTCCCTTGATTTTTCCTTAAGCAGATGGAGCATATATAAATAGTCAGCACGCTCCAAAAATATCTGCTCCATCCCTGGAGCACGTTGGGTTATATGATAAATTGCCTCAGGATAAATAATTCTATATTTCAAATTGAAATACCGTTTAATCTTTCCTTCCTCTATCAAATTCAAATTATCCATCTAATTTTACAATTAAGGACAGTCCTGTTTTGTAAAATTATACTTTATTGAACATACCCTAAACTTTTTAATCTTTCCTTTACTCCTCTATCCAATGAATTGCCTACAATAAAATCAAAACTAACTCTCTTCAAACAATTATCCAATATTTGTCTTAGAAATTCAAATTGGTTATTTCTAAAACCCATTAAATTTACTAACTCATCCTTATCCTTTTTCAAGTTAAACAAAAAATAACTATTCCCTCTTTGCGTGTCTTCATAAAGTATCAATTTCCACCCCGAAGTTCTTATACAACTCATTATTCCCGCTGTACTAAAAGCATATTCTCTATTATATCCTTCTCCTGTAAAAATCAACGGTAAAAGACTAATCCCTTCCATTTTATAATTATTATCGATTTTCAAAATATCTAAAATAGTAGGAACTATATCCACAAGTTGAACCTGCTTGTCAATTATTTTCCCTCCAAGGGTTACGGAAGGTATCTTTATAATTAGAGGAACCTTTATGAATTCATCAAATAAGGCATAACTATGAACTAAAAAGAAACCATGTTCTCCAAAGGCTTCTCCATGGTCTGCGGTTATGATTATTAATGTATTATTTTCTAAGCCGAATCTGAACAATTCTTTAATAATTAACCATATCTGGTCATCAATATACTTTATAGCAGCGTCGTATTGAGCAATATAATAGCTTAGATCCGTGATTCCTTTATAAACCAAAGGCTTATAAATACCACCCCTTCCTTCTTTGTTATTTACTATGCTAACCCTCTTAGGAGGTAAATAAAATTTGTCTCCAATAAATAATTTTTTATATTTATAAGGCACTATATAAGGAGCATGGGCATCCATATAATGAATCCAGACAAAGAACGGTTGGTTACCGGATCTCTTTATAAACTCTATAGCTTTTTGAGTAACTATTTTAGCATTGGGTTTCCTATTTTTAAATTTTATTAAATTATCCCATCCCTTCTGAAAAGCCTTTATCTCCGGTATAACTGAATGAGCACAGATAAAAACAGTAAAATATCCATTAGTTCTCAAGATTTCTGCCAGATTAGAGAAAGAAATATCAACTTCTTTTACATCAGCCAAATCTTTACCCCAGTCTCCGCTTCTAAAATAATTGGAATAAAATAAGGAAGGTAATGAGGGAATGGTGGCAGGTCCTTGAGCAATAGCCTGAGTAAATACCACTCCTTCATTTGCTAATCTATCAATATTGGGTGAGGTATTTCTTTTATACCCATAGCAACCCAAGTGGTCTGGTCTTAGGGAGTCTACGGTAATGAGAATCACATTTAGTCTCTTAGGCTGTGAAGGCCGAATCCGAGGAGTATTTCCAAAAAGTAAAAGAAGAAATAGTACAATAATTTTAAACTTCATAATTTTACAATTAAGGACTGTCCTATTTTGTCAAAATTATTTATCAAATTAGAAATTATGTCGGTAATATGAGGTTGGTTTAGTTCAACCTTCTTATTGATAAAAATCACTCCTGGAACTAACTCCGGGTCAATTAAATGGTCACCACTCCATTTCTTAAAATTATCTTCAATTAAATCCTGAGGAACTATACCCAAAGCGGTCTTCCAAGAGACACGGTATCCAGAATTGGTTCCTACAAACAAATCAGGCCCTTCATGAGCGTATAGCCCAGAAAAAATTTCTTCATTTAGATAAACTTTACTTATTACCCTCTCTCCAGTCTTTGGGTCATGCCAATTTCCCAGTTTTTTAGAAATCTCTTTCTTTAATACCCATTCCTCTTCTTTTTTTACTATCCCCATTTTTTCTCTTCCTGTTTTATTCAAATATATTCCACCAAATCCCAAAGCATAGGCACGTGTTCTTGTCCAATCCACATTCTCAAAAAATTCTTTCCCTTCAGAAAAACCTTCTTTTAAAACCAAATAACCTTCTTCCAAAAGCCAGCGATTCAGATTAACCGTTTTGCGAAAAGGCCCAAATCCATGGTCAGAAAAAATAATCAAATTTGTTTCCTCTCCCATCATCTCCATAACCTCACCTAAAATCTCATCTATTTTTTTATAATAATAAAAAATCACCTCCTTGTATTTAGAATTTTCTTCATAAAGCGGATGTTTTTTATCAATATATCTCCAGAACATATGTTGAATTGCATCCAGGGTATCAAAATAAAAGAAAAATACACCTTTTTTAAATCTCTTAAGCTCCTCTATTAGGATTCTTTTTCGTTCTCCTAAAATAATATCTACATGTGCTAAAAATGCCTCCTCATCAAATCTATCCTCAGTTAGCGCCCAGGTATCGTGTGGCATACCCTGGGTATAATAAAAACCAATTCTTTTTACCAATTTTTTGGCATAATTTTTAGGATAAGAGATTGGAAAAATAGAACTACAGGGGTCAAAATTTATTGGACTCATATATAAAGCAAATTCTGGCTCTATACTTCCTAAATAAAATCTAATTATTCCATAGGTTTTACTAAATAAGCCAGTTTTAAAGTAAACTCTCTGCCACTGACTCCATTCTTTTTCCTTAAGTATAACCTTCCCTCCCTGTAAATTGATTTCAATCATATTTTCTGATAAAAATCTTATTTTAAGAGGAATTTTATTTTCTTCTCCTGACCTCATACGCGGACCATAGATAAAGGTATTAATAGAATTATTTTTTACCTCTACAGGGATAACCTTACCCCTTGTTTCCTTATCTTCATCTAAAAGAGGCTTTGTGGTATAAAAAGAAAATCTCCCGATAACTCCATATAAATCGGGAACGCCCATCCCCGAAAGCATTGTGCCTTTAAGTGGCTTTGCGGGAAAAGTATTGGGGCAGAAATAAATTTGACAAGGAACATTTTTTTCAGAGAGAATTTCCCAAAAATTTTTACCTTTATTGCGATTTTCTATCTTAAGTTTTTTGAATAAAAGCCATCTTTCTTCCTTAACCTCATTTAAAGAAAGGTAAGGAATATAAGTCTTGGGGTCGCGCATAATGAAATCAAATATTCCATGTCCGCCAGGATTTGACCCTGTAGAAAAAGAAGTCCAGCAAACTATAGATTCCGCAGGAACCGTGGTTTTTAATCTTGAATAACTTCCCATATCTTTGAGTTTAGAAAAATTGGGTAATTTGCCTTCACTAATTAACCCCTCAGTTATCTTAGGGTCCATGGCATCTATCCCCAAAATGATTATTTTTTTCTTCATCCTTTCCTCTCCTTTAAACTTTAATAGAAAAAAAATAATTATTAAAAAAATAATTATCCACCAAAATTTTTTAAACCATCTAAAAAATTGCTTAATGAATAAAAGAAGAAAACCAAAAAATCCCAAAAGGATTGCCCAAAAAAACGATGCACCGGTAAGAAAAGGAAATCCTGACCCTGGATCAATATAGAGAAACATATTTATAAATTGCTACTTATTCAGGGATTATTCCCACTGTAAAAATTTCTCCATTTTTATAGAGAATAAATCTCCCCAATTCTTCTGTCTTATAAAAATTTTCTATTACCAAAGGCTTATCGGTTTTTAAAAAAATCTCGGCAACATCTGTAGCCCTGACTGCAGTAGAAAATCTCTTTTTAAAGGAATCTGTTTCTATAACCTCATTTATTTTTATTATATAACAGTTGCTTTCTTGAACATTAATTTTAATTCTAAATTCATCATTTTCTCTAAAAGGAAGTAAACAAAAAATCTTTACCCTAAATTCAGAAGCAATATTGGGCGGTATCTTTTTATAAATAATATTTCCCCTTTTTAATCCTTTTTTATCTAAAATCAGTCCAATGCTTTCCTTAGCCTTTGCCTCTTTTTTATTTTTTCCAAAAACAACTATTTTCCTGACTCTACTTTCCCATCCCTCGGGAACTATTCTTATCTTATCTCTAACCCTTAGTTTTCCAGAAACAATTCGGCCCAAGACTATCTCTTCTTTACCACGATAATAAATGTCCTGAACTAAAAAGCGTAAATCCTTATCTTCATCAATCTCTGTAGTTAAATTACCCATTGCCTCAATTAAAGTCATTCCTTTATACCAGTCCATCTTAGAAGAGATGGATACTACATTTTCTCCTTCTTTAGCAGAAACGGGGATAATTTCTAATGGATTTAAATCCATTTCTGTCAGAAAACTTCCTATCTCTCTTACCGCTTTGTTAAAAGACAATTCATTAAATCCTAATTTATCCATTTTGTTAATCACGATAATAAAATTTTTTATTCCTAAAAATTTCAAAAGGTAAATATGTCTCTTTGTCTGTTCTTCCAAGGGTTTTTCTACATCAGAAACTAAAAGCGCATAATTTGCATAGGAAGTCCCTGTAAGCATATTCTTTATGAGTTCCTTATGCCCGGGAACATCTATTAATAAGTATTCTTTATCTTTATAGTTTATAAAAACCTGAGTAGTATCTAAGGTAAATTCTCCTCTTCTTTCTTCCTCAAAACTGTCTAATAGATATGCGAATTCTAACTCTCTGCCATATTGCTGTGAGATTTTCAAAAATTCCTCTTTTACCTCCTGAGGAATAGAATCCGTATCATATAAAAGTCTACCGATGAGTGTGGATTTACCACAATCCAACTCTCCCAAAAATACTATCTTTATCATTTACTACTCTATTTATCTGTGTTCATCAAACCATATTTCTTCAATACCTACATATATCCTAAGGTCCTCAATTTCTGCATCATATAGGCTTTCTCTTTATCCTGAGCACGTCCTGTTCTTTCAGCAATTTTTGTCTCTTCAAGCTCTTTAATAATTTTATCAATGGTATTAGCCTCTGAAGGCACTGGTTCACAGCATGGTTCACAACCAATACTTCTATATCTTTTACCTTTTTTCGCAAAATATAAATTTATTATGGGAATTTTTTCTCTTTTTATATATCCCCAGATATCAATTTCCCTCCAAGAAAGCAGAGGATGAATGCGAAAATGTATCTCATTTTCTTCCTTTGCCTTAGAAAATTCTGCCCACATCTCTAAGGGCTGGTTTTGATAATCCCATTTAAAATCTTTATCCCGAGGAGACCAGAATCTCTCTTTGGCTCTAATTGCGTGTTCGTCTCTTCTTATAGCAAGAAATAGAGCCTGAAAGCCATATTTTTTAATGGTCTGTTTCAGGGCTTCTGTCTTTAAGGCATTACAGCATTCAAATCTTCCTTTTTCTGGAGACATCCCTTCTTTCAGAGCCAGTTCATTTTTTGCCACAATCAATTTCAGATGCCATTTCTTTACTAAATTATCTCTAAATTTGTAAATTTCTTTAAATTTAAAACTGGTATCAATATGAATTACCGAAAGAGGAATATCTCCTAAAAAAGCTTTTCTGATTAAATAAAGCATAGTAGTAGAATCTTTACCACAGCTCCATAAAACCGCTAACTTAGCCCGATACCGCCAGTATGCTTCACGAATTATAAAAATACTCTGGTTCTCCAGTTCATCTAAATCTGACATCTTAAGAGTCTCCATATGCTTAAAATGATTACCATTAATCTTACCAAAATCCCCAAAATACGCTTTGGAAGTTTATTACAGATGTAGGCGGCAAAAGGATCTGAAATAATTCCTCCTATGGAAAGCGCTAAGACGATATCCCAGCGAAAATTTTCAGGCTTTAAAAGAGATAAAAATGTAAAGCTCATCACCAATGCAACAAAAAACTTAGCAAAATTAACCGAACCCACTACTTTGTTAGGTTCTGTTCCTCCAACCACAAGGGTAGAGGTATATATTGGACCCCATCCCCCTCCACCAATAGCATCAATAAAACCGGCAAAAAAACCTAAAATTTTAAGTTTATTTTTTGAATATGATTTTATTTCTTTATTCATCTCTCTATTTTTAAAGATAAAATTCTTAAGAATTAAACTTCCCATAATTAGTAAAATAATACTCACCGCTGATGTAATTTTACAATAAAGGACTGTCCTGTTTTGTCAAATTACTTTGACTTTCTAGTTCATCCAAAATAATTGAACCCAAAATTTTTTTATTGCAGATAACCTAATCCCTTTAATCTCTCTTTTGTCTCCTTATCTAAATTTATTTTGATAGACCTGAATTTTTTCGATTTTTTAACCAGAGAAATATATTTTTTTTCTAAGAACCTTACCTTTTCTTCGAGATAGAATAAATTTTGTTTTTCCTTAGGGTCTTCCTTAAGATTAAACAAGGCATACCACTTAGGGCCCACAAAAAACCCCTGATATAATTTATACCAGTTACCATTCTCTGCAATATCTGAAATATTTCTCTCTTTCTTAGCTGTAAGTAAAAATGCAATTACCTTATCAGAGGATAATTTATCTGCTTCCTCCAAGAGTATCTCTATTTCACTTGAGGAGTAAGGAAATTCTGTCCTGAATTTGTTTAAATATAAACAATAATCCAGATCAGTAAGATATATATTCTCATAAAAATTCTGTAAACACTCTTGAGAATTTTCACAATTATGAAACCACAGTATAGGCATATTCTCTTGCGCAATCCATTTAAGAAGCGGAGAAATCTTTTCTTTGTTTAAAGCCAAATCTTCATTTATGCGTTTACGAGAACTAATTATGTTTTTAAACTCTTTCTTATCCACCACCATAAAATTATACTCATTCAAAATATCCTCAAATCTCACAAGTCTTAATATATCACGATTAATATCTCGCGAAAGTAATTTCCAACCATTCGTTCGTATACAATAGTGAAACACTCCTTTCTTTCCATTTTCACTAAGCGCATATTTTTTAAATTTCCTAAAAAAAGAAAAAAGGTTAACCCCTTGAATATAAGGGGGTTTTTTTATCCCTACTAAATCTAAGATTGTGGGCATAATATCTATGGTTTCTACCTGGGTCTCTATTACTCTATTCTCTGGAAGCCTCCCTTTGTATTTTATAATTAAGGGAACCTTAATTACTTCATCAAACATGGGAATCACATGGGAAAAGAAAATGTTGTGCTCTCCAAGAAATTCACCGTGGTCAGCAGTTATAATAATAAGTGTACGATTATCTAATCTTAATTTCTCCAAAGTCTCTGTCAATAAGCCAATCTGAGCATCTACATAATTTATCGCTCGGTCATATTTAGCAATATAATAATCTACATTGGTAATTCCAAACTCAGCAACATAGCCGGGGATTCCTCCTCTCCCTTCATAATCTTCTGGCCGTTCAGAGGTAGAAGATAAAATAGGAATATTTACTATATCATAATAAGGAAAAAAGGAGGGATAAGGTTCAGGAACATCATAAGGAGCATGGGTATCAAAATAATGGACCCAGAGAAAAATTGGACTTTTTTTATAATTTGCTTTTATTTTTTCTATTACTCCATAGATTATCTTTCTACTTTCTTTAACAGTGAAACTCTCTTGTACATCAAATCCATGTTCTAAATAGTTTGCCCCTGTAAGAATATCCCTATTTCCTATCCAGGACCAGGTTTGATAACCATTTGCCTTCATAATCTCTGCCAAAGTGGATAAATTCTTATCTAAATCATAGCCATAATCATAAACACGATGTGTGTGTAAATAAGTAGAGGTCATTATGGAAGGTAAAGAAGAGGAGGTATGATTGGATTGGGCAATAACATTTTTAAAAATAACCCCTTCTCTTGCCAACTTATCAATGTTGGGTGAGGTATTTCTATGATATCCGTAACAGCCAAGATGGTCAGGACGCAGAGAATCTATAGTGATTAAAATAACATTTGGCTTTTGAACATTTTTCTTGAAACCAAAAAGGAAATACAGGAATAAAATAGAGATAAGCAAAACGAAAAATTTTCTCATTTTTGTCTCCCTTATAATTTTGACAAAATTTTAAATAAATCTTTTCCTATTTCCCCAAGTGAAAATTTTCCCTCAACTTCCATTCGGGAATTTCTCCCTAAATCCTCGCGTAACTTTTTATCTTTTATCAAAATTTCCATTTTTTTTATAAAATCTTCTCTGTTTCTTCCTAAGAATCCATTTTCTCCATCTCTGATGATATGGCTACACTCACCAATATCACTACAAACAATAGATTTTGCCATCGCCATATATTCAAATAACTTAACCGGACTTTTAGCAAAATTGAATTTTGTCTTTTGAATTAAGGGAACTAAACCTATATCAATTGAAGAAAGATAATCCGGCATATTGTCCGGATTAATCCAACCTTTTAAAGAAATATTATTATCTCCTATTTCCTCTAAAATTGCTTTCAAATCGCTAAAATAAATTCCATCTCCAGCGATCTCTAAAAAAATATTTTCATATTTTCTTCTCAATTCTAAAAAACATTCAATAACAAATTTGATATTTTCTATATCAGTTTTTCTGTGCATTGTTCCTATCCAGGAAAAAATAATTTTCCCATCGCTTCTTTTATTTCCTTTGGGTCTAAATAAATCCGTATCTACCACTGAAGGGACATAATAGGCTTTTTTATTAAACTGAAGTAAATAATCTACCAAAAATCTACTTGCTCCAATACAGACAGAAGCGGTTTTTGCCAATTTTCTGGCCAAAAACTCTGCTTTGGAACTTGGCAAAATCCCAAAATAATATTTGGGATTCTCTCTAAACTCCCAGTCATCCAAATCAAAAATTATTTTGTTTCTCTTTATTAGATGTAGTAGCCAGGGAGCAAAGGAATGATAATGAAAACGGTTTAAAAAAAATATAGTATCTTTTTCTTTCTTTAATTTTTGTATGGCTTTAATATTATATCTTATTTTATCAATCGATCTTAATTTATATTCTTCTTTTCCCGATTTTGCTCCCAAGGTATCTGCAAAAGATAGAACTTCGGTATTTAAGCCATACTTTCTCAATTCCTTAGCAAAATTGTAACAACGGATCCTTGCTCCCGCTAAATCATAACCTTCACGGGTAATAAAAATAATTTTCATCGTTTATATTGATTTATATAATATTCTATAATAAAATGATTTTCAATGAAAATTGCCTTTATTATAGACAAAATGCGCTTTTCTATCCCTCTGGGCATTGCCTATTTAGTTTCTCTATTAAAGAAAAGGGAATACGCAGTAGAGGTATTTGAAATGGGAAACCATCATCTTAATCAGCTTTTGAAATTTCGTCCGGCAATAATTGGCTATACAGTATTCACAGGAAGTCAACATAATTTTATTCAATTCAATCAGGAATTAAAAGAAAGAATGAAATTCTACTCTGTTTTAGGTGGACCGCATCCTACTTTTTTTCCGCAAATAATTGGGTATTCAGGTATAGATGCCATATGTATTGGGGAAGGAGAAAATGCTTTATTAAACTTTGTCCAATTGGTGGAAAAAAATAAAGAACTACCAGAAAAAATACCCAATTTCTGGATTAGGAAAGATGGTAAAATATTTAAAAATTTTGTCGGACCGCTAATTAGGGATTTAGACATTTTACCCTTTCCGGATACTGAATTATTCCTTAAAAAATTCCCCCATTTAAAGCTCTGGAAGCGTCAGGAAATAATTGCTCACCGGGGATGTCCCTATCAATGTAGTTATTGTTTTAATCATGCCTATAATGAACTTTATAAAAACTACAGTTTTATCTATCGTTCAAGGAGTCCCGAGAATATCTGTGCGGAAATTGAATATGCAAGAAGCTTAAGAGAAATAAAATCCATCTATTTTGTGGATGATGTTTTTACTTTAGACCTAAATTGGCTAAAGAAGTTTTCTCCTCTCTATCGTAAACATATCGGCATTCCTTTTTCCTGTAACATCCGTCTTGATAATTGTAGTGAAGAAATAGTTTCTCTTTTAAAAGAGGCAAATTGTTATCTTGTGCATGTAGGGATTGAAACCGGAAACGAAGAGATAAGAAAAAATATCTTAAACAAAAATATTTCTAATGAAACAATTATTAAAAATGTAAAAATTTTAAATAAATTTGGAATAAAAATCCTTACCGAAAATATGCTGGGATTACCTGGGGAAACCTATAAATTATCTCTGGAAACTTTAAAATTAAATTCTCTAATCAAACCAGACATTGCTATTGCTTCTTTTTTTACGCCCTATCCCGGATTAAAGTTGACTGAATATGCAATCAAGAATGATTATTTTGAGGGTGAATATGAAAAACTCCCGGTAAATTATCATCATTATTCAATTTTAAAATTTAAAGACAAAAAAGAATTAAATAAAATAGAAAACTTACGCTGTTTCTTTAGCTTTCTTTCCCGGAATAGTAATTTTTTATTTCTCCTGCAGAAATTCTTCTCTTTTAAAAATAATGGTCTCTTTCGGTTTCTGGGAAATCTCTGGGATGGTTATTATCTAATGAAGGGATTACCTTATAAAATAAAAATCAGAGAATTTTTGCAATTTTTAAGAATCTATCTAACCGCTTATAGAAACTAAGATGCAAAGTAAATGCTTTAACTCTGAATACGCCAATTTCTATGATTTAATCTATCAGGATAAGGATTATAAAAAAGAGACCGATTTTCTGGAAAGGTTATTTAAGAATTATTTAAAGAAAAAACCTGAAAGCATCTTAGACCTTGGTTGTGGAACGGGAAATCATTCTCTGCGATTAATAAAAAGAGGATATCAGGTTACCGGAGTGGATATTTCAGAAGATATGGTTAAAATTGCCAAAGAAAAATTAAACAAAGCAGATTTAAAGGGGAAATTTTTAGTAAAAGATATTGTGAACTATAAACCGAGAAAAAAATTTGCTGTAGTAATCTCTATGTTTGCGGTAGTAAATTATATTACGGAAATAAAATCACTAAAGCGGTTATTTAAAAATGTCTATCAAAGCCTAAAGAAAAATGGTATTTTTATTTTTGAAGTCTGGAATGCATCTAAAGTAATGGATTATCTTTCTCCCAAAAGTTTCAAAGAGATAAAATTTAATAATAGCAAACTAATCCGTGAAGGAAAAATAAAAATTGATAAATTAAAACAAATTTGTAGAATTGATTATAATCTAAAGTTATTCAAAAAAGATATTCTTCTTAAAAACTACAGAGAAACGCATATTTTAAGAATTTACTTTCCTTATGAATTGGAAAGGTATCTCAGCTTAGTAAATTTAAAACTAATAAATATTTATCCTTCTTTTGAATTCAGAAAAATAAAAGACAATGACTTTCATATTCTTTTTCTGGCAAAAAAATAAAATTAAATTTTTTTTACTTTTAATTTTTCTTTTCCATACTCTAAACAATTTTACAATTGTCTCTCAAGACAATACTCCTTTTATTTATGACGAATTGGGATATTATCAATATTCTCTAATGGCCCATCAAGCTTTTACTCTACCAAAATTATCCTTTAAAGAAAGGTTTGAACTAATTTTCCCTCCTAAACAAATCTATCCCTTTTTAAGGAATTTTATCACCTTACCCTTTTTTCTTCTTTTAAGACCTTCTCCCCAAGTAGCCATTTTATCCAATCTCTTTTATCTCTTTATTTTAATTTTTTCCCTTTATGGAATAGGTAAAATCTTGGACAACGAAATAACCGGCTTAGTAGCCAGTTTCCTGGTCAGTTTCTATCCTGGAATTTTTGGTTTCTCAAGGGTATATATGTTAGATTTTCCTATTACTGCCTTAGTTACTCTCTCTATATTTTTTATGCTTAAGTCAGAATATTTTCAAAACAAAAAATGGACTTTCCTCTTAGGTTTAAGTATAGCCATTGGCCTTTTACATAAACAGACTTTTCTAATCTATTTTGTGGGGCCATTTCTTATTTATTTATTTCAGACCGTTTATAGATTTAAAAAAATTACTCTTATGCAAATTATTTTTCTTATCTTTCTGCCCCTGATTATTACTCTTCCCTGGTATCTAACTAATTATTTCGGACAATTATATTTATTGAAGGGAGGCAGAGGCCTTAACCTTTTCAACTTGTATACCTTTACAATTTTAAATCCTATACAGTTTCAGCTTTATCCCATATTTACTTTAATTTTTTATTTTTGCCTGATTCTTTATTTCTTAAAACCTCATTATCGGGCAATTATTTTTGGCTGGCTATCTTTTCCAATTTTATTTTATTTATTTTTTACCTTTGAAGATTTTCCCCGGCATACTCTACCAGTTCTACCTGCTACTGGCTTAGTTATTGCCTATGTTTTGAACCATTTTTTGGAATATATAAACATAGATAAAAATGGATTACAGAAAATAAAACAATCTCTGATTGCTGTTCTTTTTATTTTCTGCATATTCCAGTTTCTTCTTATAAGTTATAAGGAACCCAAAGATAATTTTACTACCCTTGATTTTGCTTACAGGATTCATCGCACAGGAATGCTTCATCCCAATAGGTTTGCATATTCTCCTGTAGAAGAAATTGTTGCTTTGCTTGCTCAAGAAAGTAAAGAAAAAAGAATAAATATCGGTTTAGATATTCCTACTGAATTTAATAACTTCTTAAAATTTGAGATTATCAAAAAAAATTTCAAAAATATAACTTGTAGAAATTTACTTCTTAGATTTGATTTAGAAAAGAATAGAGAAGGAAAATTTAAAATATATTCTCAGGTAGAAGATTGTGATTATCTACTTATCCCGGAGCCAATTGAAAAATATAGTGATGCTCTTCTATCTTATGAGCAATTGATAAATTCAAAATTCAGACATCAGTTAAGTTTCTTTTATGCTTTCTTTTTAAGAGAAAAAAACGAAAAAATTTCTTTTCCGCAGGCAAAAAAGTTATTTTTTAAACTTGCCCACGATATAGAAAAGTATAAAAATAATTTTGAACTTATTCAGAAAATCACTTTACCCCGAAATATCTTTAAGTCTCCTTATCCAAGACTTTATTATCTTTACCGGAAAATAAATTACAAAATTTAAGCCGGAGTAACATCCTGAGGTAAAACAGAGAGTTTCTTAAAAATACAAAAGGAGTGGGGGCGATTTTACTTTTCCCTTTTCTTCTCTCTTGAAATATATAGGGAATCTCTTTAATTCTAAATCCCTTTTTTTCTGCTTGAAAAATTAGATTTAAAAAATATTCTCCAAGTTTGCCTTCTATTTTTAATTCTTTCAATACCTCTTTTCTTATAGCTATAAACCCCGAAGTGAGGTCACAAGTTTCTGTATTCAATATTTTTTTACTCATTAAATTAAATAATTTTGAAGTTAAAACGCGTATTCTATTATTTCTCTTATCTTTTCCTGAACATATATAACGCGAACCAACCACTATAGCGTATTCAGAAATAAATTTAACCATTTCGGGGATAAGTTCTACAGGCATAGATAAATCTGCATCCATCCAGCAAATAATTTCAGTAGTTGCATTTTTAATTCCCGTATCAATGGCTGAGGCTAATCCTCTTTTTCTATTTTTAACAATTTTAAGATTTAAAAACGAAAAAATGTCTTTAATTTCTTCTAAGCCATCGTTTGAACCATCGTCTACGATAATTATTTCTGTCCGTGAATCCAATAATTTTTCTACTCGGGGAAGTAAAATCTTTAGATTCTCTTTCTCATTCCTTACTGGAAAAATAAGTGTCAAATTTTTAGCCATAAATTAACTTTTATTAGAAAGGTTTTTTAAATAAGCATTAAGAATTTTTTCTGCCGAGATACGCCAGGTATATCTTTCTGCTCTTTCTCGGGATTTTTTTTCTAAATCCTCTTTTAAATATCTATCCTTTAAGAGCACATTAATTCCTCTTTTTAAAGCCCGGATATCCTCAGGCTTAATCAAAATCCCTGCCCCATTTAACATTTTTCTCACCTCGCCCACATCCGAAGCAACAATTGCCTTACCCGAGGCAAGGTATTCTGTAATCTTTAAAGGGCTCTTACAGCGTGTAATTCTGTTATCTTCAAAACAGGCTATGCAAATATCACTGGCTGCAATAAACTTAGGAACCTCATTATGGGTAACGGGTCCAGTAAAGATAACTCTGCTATCCAGATTAAGTTTTTTTGTAAGCTCCTTTAAATGATTTAGTTTAAACCCTCCTCCGACAATAAGAAAATTAATTTCTTCATCTTTTTTTTCCTTTAAAATTTCATTTGCTGTATAAATAAATTGCTCCGCATATTGCCCACTGTGGAGTTGACCAAGATAAAGGACAACCTTTCCTCTGAGATTAAATCTTTTTTTAATCTCCTCTCCTGAAACATTAGGATTAAACTTCTCCAAATCTGCACCCACAGAAACAATATAAATTTTTTCTTCAGGAATACACAATTTAACACATAAATCGTAAAGGGCTTGACTGGATACAGAAATTGTATCTACCAAGTGAGGAATTAAATTTTCTGTAAGGCGCATAAATCTTCCTACAAGATTCCTTAAAAAGTGAGAATCAGGACATTCATAAAATATTTCTGTCTCCCAGTCATCCCAGTCGTAATGGATAGGTTTATTATTCAAAAAAGAAGCAAGCAAAGCAGGAATAGACGCCCAATAAAAACATTTTTGAAAATGGATTATCTCTGCCCATTTTGCCAATTTATTTACGATAATTATGTTTTTAATAAAATTAATCAAACCTAATTCTCTTCTCAAAGGGATTACTTCTAAAGAGGGATTGAGATATTGGGGTTTAGTCTGAGTACTAAACTCAAGAGGAAAATAAACCAATTTTACTTTATAGCCTAACTTAGTAAACTCCTTAGCAAAACTAACAATCCTTATCGTCCAAGGCTCTAAAGGAGAAAATATGTCATGGGGATGAAGCATTAAAATTCTCATCTTCCCGGGAAAATTATCCAGCCCCGCAATTTTTTAAGAAATAAAAGATAAATCTCTACAAAAATACCCATTAAAAATAAGCAAAATATAACAATACCCCGATATAATCTCATGGAATTAGCCTATAGATTATCCCCTCTAAATAAGTTAAAGAGTTAATTTTATTATAAAAATAGAAATTGCGCATCAAATCATCACAGATACGCAAACAACCTATCTCCTTTCCGTCTCCATTTCCTATAAGATAAAAAAGACCATCGTTTTTATTTCCATCAATAGTTTTTCTTCTAAATTCCTGCATTAACTCTCCATTCCAGATTTCCCTAAAACTATTTTTATACAAATTCCCTACAGGAAAACGATGCGCCTTAAGACAGGGGGTAACCTCACCATTGGCTAAAATTCGCGAAAATAACCAGCCACTGTAACAGGGAATGTTCTCAATAAAATTTTTTTCATATTCTCCTTTTATCGCTTCCTCTTGAGAAATTCTTCTTAAAAAATGTTCAAAATTTAAGATTTTTATTTTATTTTTTCTCTGTAGAATTCTCTGAGAAATCTCTTTTATTCTATTAAATTCTTCCCTATTGGGCAATAAAACAGCGGTTTTATCAGGAATTACATCTAAAATCGTATATTCAATATAATCTGCCCTTACATCTTCTGCAAATTCAAGCATCTCTTCCATTTCAAAGTAATTTAAATTAAAAATCACATTGTAAACCTTCACTTTGGGTAATTTTCTTTTTAAAGAATTTAGAAGAATTAAATTTTCTTTTATTCTACAAAAATCTTCATCAGTTCTATGAGGATGAACCATTCTATAGGTCTTAACTGAACCTGCCCAGAGACTAATGGTAAGATAATCCAATCTCAATTTGATAAGTTCATCTATGATTTTTTTATTTAATAAAGTAAAATTTGTATTGATGTGACAGATAAATTTTTTTTGCTTAATTCTTTTTATTATCTCAAGAATATGCGGATGTAAAAAAGGCTCCCCTCCACCAGAGAGAACAATTTCTCTTGTCCTTAAGTATTCCAATTCTTCAAGAAGATTAATTACTAAAGGAAAGGCAAGGGAATCCTTATTTTTATTGTTTTCTCCCAGTAAAGGAGAATTGCACCAGCAGGCAAGACAATGGCTATTACACTCATCAGTTAAATCTATTTGAACCGATAACGGACCAGAGAAGGCAAACTGTTTACTCTTTATCCCTTTAAGGTAAAAATATTTGTCTTTGATTACCGAAGGTCTAAAATAGCTAAAAATTTTAGATATCGCCTCGGGAAATGTGTTATCCATAAAAATTTCTCTAAGTCTTTGGTAGGATTTTACAGGCCTCTGCATAGCTTAAAATCCCTTTTTGATAATCTCTCCAGATTTGCAAAGCAAGATTTTTAAAATTCTCTATCTCCTTAGAGGTTAAGGCTTCTGTATTTATCACACAATTGTAATTCCCATCATACGCTTCCCAATCATAGGAAGCAATTTCCTCTGAATCTTTACAGTATTCAAAAAGACTTGTCCCCGGGAAAGGGGTAACTAAGGAAAACTGGAGAGAAAAAGGAGCAAGGTCTATTGCAAGCTCAATTGTTTCTTTGATTGAGCCCATAGTTTCTCCAGGCAGACCAAACATAAAGGTAAGATGAAATTTTATCCCCAATTTTTTAGTCAAACGAATCATCTCTATCGCTTTTTGGAGATTCATATTCTTACCAATCTTGTCTAATAATTTTTGCTCTCCTGATTCTACACCATACTTTATTGCCCATACACCGGCTTCCTTCAAAGCAGAAAGCATCTCTTTATCCATTAAATCCGGCCTTGCCATTATTGCCCAAGGAATGTTGAGTTTATATTTTCTTATTTGCCTACAAATCTCTAAAACTCTTTCTTTACCAATATTAAAGGTATCGTCATCAAAATAAATAGACCTAAATCCCATCTCTTTAACTAAATATTCCATCTCCTCTACAACTTTTAAAGGATTTCTTGTGCGAAAAATATTTCCTTGGTACATCAGCGATGGCCAGAGACAGAACAGACACTTAAAAATACAGCCTCTGCTTGACCACATCTGCACTGAGGGTAAAGGCATCTCTCCGGGAGCATCAATATAACTCTCCATGGGTAAACCTTCCCTTAATGGCCAGGGTAGAGAGTCTAAGTCTTTAATCAGTGGACGCGGAGGATTTATCTTTACCTCTCCGTCACTTCTATAAATTAAACCAAGGATATTTTGAAAAGAGAGATTCTCTTTTATGCTCTTTACTAACTCTAAAAGGGTTACTTCATATTCACCTACCAAAACAAAATCAATAAAAGGATTCCTCTCCAGAAATTCTTTTTTTCTTATATTTGCCTCCGGTCCGGAAAGGGCAATAGGAAAATTTCCAGAGAGCTGTTCCAAAATCTCTAAATCGTTATACAGAGATGGGGTAGAAGTTTCGGCTAACAAAAGCTGAGGTTTTATCTCTTTGATTTTCTGCTTGAGTTTTATAAAATCTATCTTTTCTGCAAGACAATCAATGAGATAAACTTCAAAACCATTATTTTTGAGGAGACTGGCAGAGTAAGCCAAAAAGAAAGGAAAAGGTTGATAGTTATTCTCTTCTTCAGTTTTTATATGTGGCCAGCGTGAACCGGCACGCACTCCCCATTTACCATCTCTCTGCCAAGGAAGATTTACTAAGACAACTTTAAAATCATCTTTTTTATTTAAGAAAATTTTTTTTGTGAACTCTCCCCTTGCCTTTTCAATATAATTTTCCAAAATCTGCTCATCCTTAATTAATAAAATTTCTCCTCTAAAATATGGATATTTCCCTTTCTTGTAATCCTCTTTACCCATACAGGCATTTAAAACCCGGGCATTATTTTCTTTGCCAGTATTCTGTAGAGAAGGAGAAGTTTTAAAATAATTTTTTGCATAATCAAAGATAATATTGAGTAAGTCGTTTTCAAAAGTCCTAACCCCAATAAATTTACTTTCTTTTAACTGCAGGGGAATTTCTTCCCAGTTTCTAATGACTGGGAAAAAACCTTCTTCATAGGAATTAATCCAGCGCTTATATAAAGAAGAAACCATAATGCTGGCCTTTCTTTCTTCAAAAGAAATATCTTTCTTTATTTCTATATCTACTAACCATACGATTTTATCGGGAGAGACCAATTTTATTAACCAATCCTGTCTAATAGGAATTTTCTTCCAAATAACTAAAATTGAAAGGATATCGGTATCTATAATTTTTACCTTCCATTTTGCCTTTGGAGAAGTAAAACAATTACCTTTTATGATTAAAGATGTATTTAATCCCACATCTTTAGTAATTTCTTTTTCTTTCCAAAAAATCTTTATGTTTTTATCAAAACAAACTACCTCCGTACCTCCTTTCTTAAGGGTCTTCTTTTTAAAGTGCAGTTTTTTCTCCCCTTTATATTTTTTTATAAGATAAACAAAATATTTTATTCCCCTCCAGAGAGCATAAAAAAATCCCTTATCTTTAAAGTGTTTTCTAAATTTCTGGTAGTTTGATTTTATCCACATCATTATTTTAGCTCCACCTCCCCTAAGAAATGTTCTTTTAATTTTAATATTTCTCCTGCTAAATTTCTCTGATATTGAAAGAGTCTTGCTTTATATAAGTAATCACTATTTCCAATCATCGCTCGCAAAGAATTATCTTTATTTAAAACTCTGAATATCAGAGAAGGAAGACCTGGAACAGAAGATTTCAGCTCATCTGCCCGACCATAGAAAAAACGAAAAGGAAGGATATCGTAATCCTCAGAAAATTCCTCACTAAAATCACCTTTATAGATATTTTGGGCTATCCAATTTTTGTATTCAGGAATAAACATAAGACCTATGTGTTCCAACTCCAAATCTGTTTTCTCGGCTATCTCTGTTTCTACTCTCCAGAGAATCTTTCCAACATCTGAGAGAGAAATTTTCCAGAATTGAGAAAGAGAAATATAAGGCCAGCTTCCCAAAACCTCTATTTCTCGGGAAGTATTTTCTCTAATTTCCCATATGGCTAAACTTGAATCATACCAGATTCCTTTAACCCGAAAAGATGTATACATCCCTAAACCAGATGTAATTTCCATATCTTTCCAAAATATCCTTCCCCTTCCTTCTGCAAAAACAAATTCCAAATCTTCCTTTTTAATTATAGGATAAACACAAGAAATTATTTCTTTTCTCGCCAATTCTCTGTCAAAAATTATCTTTCCTTTAAAAAAAGTATATCTTCCTGGAAAGAATTTTTGATTTTTCTTAGGAATTATTTCAGAAAACTGAAGAACTATTTTTTCATCTTCTTCTTTTCTCTTGTAAAGAGAAGAAAGCCAATTCCCTGTATTATTAATGGAGAAAATAAAATGCGGAAGCCCATCTTTTTCTTTTAATCCCAATGCTTTTACGCGGTTATTCTTTAATCTTACCGGACTTATTCCATTAAAAAATTTTTCTGAAAAAAACCCCTCTTCTTCATCCGTTAACCAGGTTTGATAAATGGAGATAACCTCCAGGCGAACATCGCGATTTGAAAAAAGAATTTCTTTCTCTAATTCCATCTCTATTTCCAAAGATATTTCTTTCTCTGTCAGAATATTGAGCTTAATATATTCTTTTAAGGATAAATGAGGATAGTAAACAATTATTGCAAGATTTTTTTCATTCAATTTTTCTATCTTTATGGGAAAATCAAAAGAGTGATACCATTTATTAAGTGAATTTATTGCTGTATAAAGTCCTTTACCTTTGGTTATTTCTTTCCCTTCCCAGAATATCTTTATACTGCCTTCTTCAGCTAATAACTTCAGTCGGTCAACACTGATAATTTCTTTCTTCGTTTCTCTTTTATTAGAAGTTTCTTCTTTTTTAATACTCTCTATATAGGAAGAAGTTACTTTCTCTATAGAATCATCTTTAATAATCTTTCCCTCCTTTAAAAAAATTCCTCTTTTTGCTATCTTTTGCGCCAGAGATAAATCCTGAGTAACTAAAATTAAAGTAAGCCCTTTATCTTTTAATTCGAACAATTTATGGATACATTTTTTTTGAAATCCTATATCTCCTACGGTAAGAATCTCATCAATCAAAAAGATATCCGGGAAAAGATGCACGGCAATGGAAAAGGAAAGCCTCACAAACATTCCCTGGGAATAATATTTTAAAGGGGAATTAATAAATTTACCGATATCGGCAAAATCACAAATTTGTTCAAACAAACTATCTATTTCCTCCTTTTTTAGACCAAATAAGCTCGCAGTTAAATAGATATTCTCTTTTCCCGTAAGTTCAGGATGAAACCCTAATCCTGGCTCAAAAAGACTGGATACTTTTCCTTCAACTTTCACTTCCCCTCTATCAGGAACAAGTAATCCGGCAATTACCTTCAAAAGGGTAGTTTTGCCGGCTCCATTTTCTCCCACAATGGCAATAGTCTCTCCTTTTTCTATCTCCAGATTAATCCCTTTTAAAGCCCAGAAATCCTCCCAGAAAACTTTACCATTTTCAATAAATTTAATCCTATATCTTTCCCAGACATCTTTTAACTCTATAATTTTCATTTAAATCCTTTTAAGAAAATTTGACTCCGTTCTTAGAAAAAAATAATAGCCGATGAAAAAAAATAACCCTGCCCATAACAGACTAAAAGAAATAAACTTAAACTCCCTAACTCTACCATTTAACAATATATTCCTGAATAAATTTATATAAATGCTTAAAGGGTTGAAATCAATAATCCAGCGATATTGAGTAGGAATCATCTCTTCCTTATAAAAGATGGGTGTAATCCAAAAGAAAAACATAATCAGAACACCTAAGAGATGAGATAAATCGCGAAAGAAAACATTGAGCGCAGAAAAAAATAAACTTATGCCCATTACAAAAATTGAAAATATGGGAATGATAAAGAATAAAAAAGATAGTGAAAGAAGAATGCGAGGATTAGAAAGAACAAAGATCGGAATAAGCACCAAAAAGCCCAGTAAAAAATTTAAAAAATTGGTGATAATGATAGAAAGGGGGATTATCTCTTTGGGTAAATTAAATTGTCTTAAAAGATAAATATTCTCCACCAAAGAATTGGCTGCCTGAGTTAAAGAAGAAGCAAAAAACATAAATGGAATAAGTCCTGAAAGAACATAGAGAGGGAAATTCTCAATCTCAATTTTTAGAATATTTTGAAAAATAAAACTTAGAACAAACATCAAAATTAAAGGGATAATAATTGCCCAGCTTATCCCCAATAAAGAATTTACATAATAGGACCTTAAATTTTTTTTGATTAAATTTTTAAGCATTTCCCGATTAAAAAAAACAATCTTAATCCTCTTTAATAAAACCATGAGAAGGCTTTAATTAATATTCTCTTTCTTCCATTTAAGGATTCAATTTGTCTATGCATTGGCTCATTCTGCCAGAGATTATCGCAATTGTAACAACCGGTCTCGGGATTTGCCTGATTCCCTATTTGAGAAAAAAAGGTATCTTTTTTGGACAAATTTTTAGCCTTGTATCTGAATTGCTCGTAGAGTTCTGAATTCCAGATTTTGTAGAAACTTTTTTTATAAATATTTCCTAAAACCAAGCGATGCCCTTTACAGCAGGGAACAACATTTCCCGTAGCCATTATCCGGGAAAATAACCACCCCACATAACAGGGAAATTTATCAACACACTTAATATCGTAAGCACCGAATTCCGAAGTTTCTTTTAACCTTCTCAAAAACCCAAGGAAATCGGTAACGATAATGCTTTTGCCATTGTAATTGTATCGTTGATTTAGAGGGTCGTAATATTTTTCAAGCAAAGATAATTTCTCCCATAACTCTTCTTTTTCCTTTTTATTGAGCAGAAGACAATCTGTTCTCCCAGGGATGGGGTCCAAGGGAACAAACTGAATGTCTTCGGCTTTTACTGCTAAGGCAAACTGAAGCATCTCTTCAATTTTTTGATAATTGAGATTAAAAATAACATTATAAATTTTTATATAGGGCTTACTATTCTTTTTCTCCGCCAAATATTTTAAAACCCCTTCAATACGATAAAAAGTATCTTCATCCTTATTGGGATGGGTTATGGCATAAGTTTTGCTATCCCCCGCCCAGAGACTTACAGTAAGCGAATCTACTTCTAAATCTATTAACTCTTGGGCAATCTTTTTATCTACGAGGGTAAAGTTAGTATTTATATCAATCTCAATTTCTTTTTTTCTCCCTTTAATATATCTTATAATTTTTAAAATATCCGGATGCATAAAAGGTTCTCCCCCACCCACAAGTTTTACCTGTATCAATCCTCCCATTTTTAAACAATCATCAATTACTCCTTTAACAATTTCAAAAGGAAGGGATAACCCTTTTTCCCAATCAGGCATCTCTTTATCTTTTAATAATGGAGAACGACACCAACAACCAATACAATTATTATTACACAAATTGGTTAAATCCAGATGTATTACCTGTGGACCAAGAAAAGCCTTTCTTCCATGAAAAATCCCTGCTAATAATTTTACTCTCTCTTTTTTAGACATTAAGGGAATCATAGGAAAGATTTAATTCTCTTAGAAGAGAAAGTATTCTTTCCGCTCTCTCTTTTCTTAAGTGATAATCGTTACCGTAAATGTCTTTCCAAAAGCGTGCTCTCTTCTCTGGTTCATCAGGAAGCAGTAACCCATATTTTGAAGGATTAAATTCTAAGTCTGTCTCTCCATTAACCAAACAGACACTCAAAGCAGCTAAGGAATCTATATATTTTCTATTTTCTTTTATAAAATTATATGTCTCCATAAAATCTTCTTCAGTTTCCCCAGGAAAACCAACAATGATATTTATATAAACTCTTATGCCTGCTCTGTGCGTATCTCGGATTACTCTTTCAGCGATTTCTTTAGTGAACATCTTTTTCATTTTATTTAAAACTCTATTGGAGGCACTTTCTAAACCATAAATTAGAGTATGACAACCAGCACGCTTCATCTTTTCTAAGAGATGAAAACCCATTTCTTTACGGGGAATTGCTTGAGAATCCCAGTTTATGTTCAGTTTTTTTTCAATAATTAAATTACAAAGGGTCTCTAAAACCGGAATATTCCCATTGCAGAGAAGGTCTTTAAAAGAAAAAGAATTAATCCCATTGTATTTCATATGATACTCTATTTCTTTAATAACATAAGGGGGATTTTTATAACGATAGGGGAAACTTAAACGATGGTCGTTACAGAAGGAACATCTGGAAACGCATCCCCGACTAATAAGTAAAGGTAAAGCAGGAATAAGATATTTATTTAAAGGGAAACTTTCAAAAGTGGGAAAAGGAATGGTATTAATATCCATGATTGGAAAACGGGGAATAAGCAGAGAATACCCTCCATTTTTTTTAAAAATTGCTCCTTTTACTTTGGCTATGTCCTGCGTTAATAAAATCTCATATAATGTCTCCTCCCCTTCCCCAATTACAAAAATATCTACCGGAAGATCGTCCTTTTTTCGCAAGAAGAAAGTATCTAAATGAAGGCCAAAAGTAGCCGGTCCTCCAAAGATTATCGTCTTTCTTTTATCCTCTAATTTTATCCGCTTAGCCAATTCTAAGGAGAAAAGGCGATTACTGGTATTTACAGAAAAGCCAATAAAGGAAGTTTTAAAGAAAAGTATTTTTTTAGTATATCTTTCAAAATAAATTTCCCAAGAATTCTTCAATTGCAAAAACTTCTCTTCTTCAAACCAGTGTGGATACATTTCTGGACGCCAAAGAATTCTCTCTTTTTTTGTTACGCTATTATAAAGGTCAATATTTATATCCAGAATTATAGAATGAAAACCTTTTTCCTTAAGATAGCTTTCTAAATAAGCAATTCCTAATGGAGGCATCATTGTGTCCCAGGGAGGAGATATAACTAAGACAATCTCTGGTGATTTAGTAAATCTTTTCAGAAAAAACATAATAGTTTAAAAAATACATAAACATTTTATCTAACTTGGAAAGAGAAACAATCTGTTTCTGTAAAATTATATTCTGAGCAAGATTGTCACAGCTTAAAGAGCACCTCTGAGGAGAAAAATATGTATTTTCTTTTTTCTCTTTCGCAAGTTTTCTAAATATCCTCTGTTTCTCACCATACCAAATTTTAAGCAAATCTTCCTCATAAATATTTCCTACAGGAACATTTACTTTTAAACAGGGATAAACATCGCCATTAGCAGTTATACGCATAAAATCCCAGCCAATATAACAGGGGATATCTTTAACTAAGGAATCGTATTCTCCCTTATCTGCTTTCTCATTAGAAAGACGGCGTAAAAAATCTTCATAATCACAGATAAACAGATTGGGACCTCTTTTATTCTCGGGATTGTCGTCAAGTAATTTCTGCTTAATCATTTTTAGTTTCTCCTTTACAATCTCCCTTTCTCTATAATTCAATAACAAAAAATCAGTTTTACCAACAACCGGATCCATAGGGACAAACTGAATAGAATCTGCTCCCACCTCAAAAGCAAGTTCTACCATCTTGTCTACTTCATAAAAATTTTCTTTAAAAATTACATTATAAATATTCATATGGGGAAGGTGTTTAATCTTTTTATGCTCATAAATAAAACGCAATATATCTTTAGTTCTGTAAAAACACTCCTTATCTCTCCCCAGATGCACGCGCATATAAGTCTCAGGAGTTGCTGCCCATAAACTTACATTTATATGGTCAAAGTTTAGATCAATAAATATCTTTGCTTTTTCTCTATCTACAAGTGTAAAATTTGAACTGAGTATACAAACGAAACCCATTTTTTTAGCATAGGAAATTACTTTCCAGAATCTAGGATACATGAGGGGTTCCCCTCCACCGGAAAAAAATATTTTTTTTGTTCCCATTTTCTTTAATTCCCTTAATAAACTAATTATCCTTGTAAAAGAAATTTCTTGGTTTTCCCACTCTCCGGTCGCCCTCAACTCTCCTAAATATGGAGAACGTTGCCAACAAACAAGACATTTACTATTACATTTATTGGTAAGGTCTATCTGGACAAGGGTGGGGCCGGTAAAAACAGAGTTTTTTAATATGCCCGCACTTACTAAATATTCCTGCCAATAGTATCTCAAGCCGTAAAAAAAATCACCAATTTTATATTTATAAAAATCTCTTCTCCTTTTAAAATGGACTCTTTTCCTTATATGCCTTTCTATTCTCATTTCAAACTCATCGCCAAAATTTTACCTTCTGCAAGAACATCCTCCATAGACATATAGCGCCAGGAGCCGTAACGACCAAAGGAGATAAGATTATTTTCTTTTAAATAATTTAAAGTATTTTCTCTTGCTTGCGGATAGTCAAAATCATAAATGGGATAGCCATACTCTATATCGTTGATGTCCTTAACTAAAATTTGGTCTTCTTTCTTAAGAATACCTATCCTGATCAAATCTTTTATCGCCCGGAAGACAATTTCTTTCTTGTTGATAGGTTTAGATTCTGAATAAGAAATTTCTATGTAGAGAGAACTTTTTCTTTGAGGAACCAATTCGGAGGAAAGATTATGAAAAAAACCTATCCGATAAAAAGATATTTTTTTCTCAGGAAAATATATCCAGTGGTAAGGGAGTTTGATCTCCCCATCTATGCCGAGGTTTAGATTGAATATGGAATTCCAGCGTAATTTTTTGTAAGAATAAACCATCTCCTTAGGTATATTTTTTATAAGGTCCATTAACTCTGGTAAGGGAATGGTGGAAAATAAATAAGTAAACCTCTCCCAGGTATTATTAGCCAATTTAATTTTTTTATTTTTCAGATCGATTTCCTTTATTTTACAATCAGTAAAAATATTCTTTACCTCCTTACTCAAAGCTAAAGGAAGTTCACAAATCCCATTCCTGGGATACCAGAAGAAAACATTATAACCAAAATTTTTATCGAGTTTTCCTTTTGCTCCCTCAATTATTTCCCTAAAAGAAGGAACTGGGATCAATCTATCTACCCAGAGATAAGTCAATTCTTTCAAGGGAATTGTCCAAAATTTGTGATTATAGGGAAGCATAAAATACCTGGCAATCCCTTTACCAAATTTTTCTATTACCCAATCTTGAAAATTGTTATTAATTTTATGCTCTCCTGTATCTATAAAGCCCTTAAGACAATCCTCTTTAATTTTCTGGGGGAGAGCAAAGAGATTAGCCTGGAATGGGTAGGGAACAAACTTACGAAAAGAATATATGGAAGCATTCCGTTTATGTCTGATTAGATTATCCCCAAGCAATCCTTTCACAAAAGAAAACAATTTTTTATCGCGGAAATGTAAAAGATGACCGGCGTAGTCAAAACAAAATCCCGAAATCCTTTTAGACCGTGCCAACCCACCGATTTCATTCTCTTTTTCAAAAATCTGACAATCTATCTTTTTTTTCTGTAAATGATAGGCTAAACTCAGTCCCGATAAACCTGCTCCCAAAATAAAAATATTTTTCATTGAACCCTGCTTACCTTAAAAGAAATGTGGTATAATAATTTCAGAAATAAAATAATAAGGACCAGACTGAAAAGGTTACTTAACTTCATAAACAGGATTCCTAAACTGATAAATAGCAAACTTAATAAGTAACAGATAAATAAAGCACTCTTTTTTCTCCCCTGTTTAATCAAGCAGAAAATGAAATGGTCATCGGATTTTTTAAAGATAGACCTTCCCTGGGATAACCTCCTTAAACTTACAAAAATTGTATCAAAGATAGGAAAGCCCAGGATAAAAATAGGAGAGAGCAGTGCCATTTCATGCGCAGCCTGAGCATAACTTAGAGAAATCGCCAGAATACTAAGGACATAGCCTAAACAAAGGCTCCCCGAATCTCCAAGATATATTTTTGCCGGGGGAAGATTAAAAATAAGGATAGCTGATAATGCACCGGCTAAAATTAAAGAAATTTGCTCTACAAAGATATTGCCAGTAAAATGTGCCAAGTATAAAAAGGCTAAGCTTATCAAAAAACCCACTCCCGCAGCTAAACCATCTTGAATATCAAGAAGATTAAAAGCATTAGTGATACCTAATATCCAAACCAGAGTAATGATAAAATTTATACTTTTAGGAAAAAAAATAATCTCCGTGGTCATACCGGAGATGAGGATAAAAAAGAAAGTAATAATTAATTCTCCTAAGAACTTCTGCCAGATTTTTAATTCCTTTCCATCATCAATTAAACCGAGGATAAAAACAAGAAAAGTGGTAAGAATAATCTTCAGATTAAGCGAATCCTTAAAGAAAGCATCATGATAGAAAAATAATCCTGCAAACAAGAAAGAGAAGCATAAAATTATACCCCCAACTTTTACAACCCCTCTTTTGTCCTTCTCAACAAAAAATCCTTTCGGTTTAATTAGGAGAAAAAATTTCCTGAGGATAAAGATAAAAACTAATCCCGATAAAAAAATACTCAAAAAAACATTAATGGACATAACTCACCCCCATAAGTTTATAATAAAGTTCTTCTGTCAATTTAATCATTGAAGAAAGGTTGTATTTGGACAAAATTTCTTGATTTCTCTCTACAAAACTTATCTGTAATTTTTTATTTTCCAAAAGAAAGATTACTCTCTGAGCAAGCCCACAGTAATCACCGGGTTCCACTAAAAAACCATTTTCTCCATCCCTAATTAATTCTTTTATACCATCTACCCTAGTGGCCACGATTGGTTTTTTTAAAGCCATTGCTTCCAGGATTACCAGAGGTAGTCCCTCCCATAAACTGGTAAGCACAACTATATCTAAAAAAGAGATTATTTTCAGAACATCTTCTCTCCAACCCAAGAGAAAAAAATTGTTTTCTAAACCTAACCTCCTGATCAATCTCTCTACCTTCTTGTACAATGGTCCCCCTCCCACCAGAACAAATTTTGCTTCAGGAAATCTTTTCTTGACCAAAGATGCCATTTTTACAAAATCAAAAGGAGCTTTTTGCTTTTTTAAACAAGCAACCATTCCCATTATCGGAGAAACCTCTCTTAACCTATTGTACAAAATATCGGAAGAAAAAATCCCACCTCTATCCACTTCTATCCCCTCTCTAATCAAAACATATTTTTCATAATAACCTATGCCGGCAGAGATTCCTTTTTCCCTATCGCTCTCACAGACTACAATAAGTCTATCGGTTATTTCCGCTGTAAATCTCTCAGCAAGAATGTAAAGCCTTTTGAGGAAAAAATTTTCTTTTTCATAAAAAGGAAAACCATGAACAGTATGCACAATAAAAGGAACTCCCGCCAATTTCGCTGACCAGCGTCCCAGAAATCCTGCTTTGGGAGAATGAGTATGAACTATGTCAAAATGATTCTTTCTTATATAGTTGAACAATCTTAAAAAAGCAATAAGGTCATCTACTAAGTTTATTTCCCTTCTTAAATGGGGAATTAATTTAACCTTAATCCCGCTTATCTTCTTTAGTTCTTTAACTAAATATCCATAAGGAGAAGTTATAAAATGTATCTCAAAATTCTTCCGATTAATCCCTTGAATAAGGGCAAGCGTAGTCCTTTGTGCTCCTCCCAATTCTAAATGGGTAATGATATGCAAAATCTTAATTCTTCTGAAGGACATAAAAGACAATGTTGATAACTAATTAATTATAGTCTAAGGGGAGAGAAATTGTCAACTTTTTAACCGCTTATTGTCAGAAATATTCTTCAAAGATTTTCTTTGTATGTAAGAGGAATTTTTGGAAAGGATGGAGATGTTTATCTATATTCTGTTTAGAAACCTTGGAAAAAGAATTAAAACGGAGTAAACCCAGCGAGTCTGCCCAACTATAGAGATTACTTTCTCCGCCAGTAAAGTCCTCAATGCCTTTTACACCTCCTAACCTTACGGGAAGACGGAATATTTCCTCAACTTTTTCTACCAAATCTTCCAGAAGAAAAGTATTTCCTCCTAAAACAATACCATAAGGCAAACAGGAAAGGTTCTCATATTTTTCTATCTTCTTTTTTATCTGAAATAAAACTCGTTCTAATATTCTATTTATAATCCTCACTAATTCATCGCGTTTCAACATTTTCCCAGACTTTTTCAGAATTATTTTCTCCTGAGGAATTTCCAAAGAAAGACCACCATACCTCTCCTTTAATTCCTTTGCTTCTTCCACAGAAACTCCGGTTGCCTTAGCAATGGCAGTATCAATATCTACTCCGCCAAAGGGAATAATTTCCAAAAACACAGGAACCCCCCCTAAAAATTTTATCACACTGGTCATTCCTCCACCTATCTTTAAGAAGATGACACCCGCGTTACGCTCCTCCTCATCCAAAAAAGTGAAAGCAGAAGCCAGATCAGTGAATAATATGGTATCCGCCGCATAACCTGCATTATAAATACCTTTTTTGATATTATGTAAAACAGAAGAGGAGATAGTCACCAGGAGAAAATCTGCAGAAATCCTATTTCCAAACATTCCGCGGGGGTCCCTAATTTTACCTTGTCCATCCACTATAAATTCTTCAGGAAAGATGTGTAAAATCTCATAGTCAAAAGGGACTGCCATATTCAGGGTCTCTTCTATTAAGTGCTCTATATGAAAGTTTTTTATCTCCTGAATCCGTTCCGAAATAATGGTAGTTCTCCGATAACGGTAAACCCTCAAACTGTCATTCCCAATTCCCAAAATAATCTTTGCCGGTTTTAGTTCCCTATCCGTCCCTGCCATATGCATAACCAATTCTATGGAATGAGTAAACTTTTCTATATCCAATACCTTACCCCGTTCCAGTCCCTCTGCATTCACTTTTGCCTTAGCAAGTATGCCCAATTTATTATTAGAAGCATTCAATTCTCCTAAGACAACAGAAATTTTACTCGTACCGATGTCCAATCCACAAATTATCTCTTTTCTCATCGGGGTCCTAAAATAACATCTTTAAATCTTAAATCAATGAAACCTGGAGAAAGCGCTTTTATCTTAATCTCCTCTAAAACCTGAGAGAGGCGTTCAAATTTTTCTTTCTTGACCAGAGCCCCAAATCTAACCTCTACACCATCATCTAAGAAAAAAGATATATCATTTAAACTGGAGAGATTTATCTTAGCTACCCTCACCCGCCAAGAGAAATTTCCTTTTATAAGTGCATCAATTATTTCTATTGCTTTCTTAATCCTTAAGGAATTAGAAAAATTATTGAGCGTAATCTCTCCCGGTTCTACCCCTAAGATAACCGGTAAATTAGCATACGGTGTTTCTTTAGCATAGGGAATGATAAAACCATTCTTATCTACCGGATAAAACTTAGACATCTTTATCTGCATTATAGGCTCCCGCTCTTTAAGCACCACTAATAGTTTATGAGGGAGAATTCTTTTTACAGTTATTTCTGCATATTGGGGATGTCTTTCTTTAAGTTCCCTTGCCAGAGAAGAAAGATCTATATTAAAAATATTTACTCCTGGCTTTAAGCGTATAAATTCAAAGGCTTCTTCTCCCTCAAGATAGGAATGATTTTTTATATAGACCTCAGAAAGTCTGAAATAGGAAAGATTTGTTAAAAATAAATGGGATAATTTCTGGAACCAAAAAACTAAAAAGAAGAAAATAAATCCTAAAAGAAAAAATCTGGTAAGAATCCGTGGGATAAACTCGGGGAGGAGATTCCCTTTCTTTATTCTTGTTTTTCTAAACCTTCTCTTCAGCATCCCTTTTTATCCAATGCAGATTTAAGGATTTTAAGGCAGAGTTCAGGAAAAGAGATATCCATTGCCTGCGCAGCTTTGGGTAAAAGGCTACGGGAGGTTAATCCCGGTATAGTATTCACTTCTAAAACTACAGGGACGCTTTCTTTATTTAAAATCATATCCACGCGTGAAAAACCACTGCATCCCAAAGAATGGTGTGCCTTGATTGCCTGTTCTTGTGCCTTCTCTTGTATAATTTTATTTATGGGAGCGGGCAAAAGATAGCGCGTATTTCTGTCTTTATATTTTGCCTCATAACTATAAAATCTCTGTTGAGGAACAATCTGAATCACGGGGAGAGGTTTATTCTCTAAAATAGCAACCGTGATTTCTTTACCTACAATATATTCTTCAACTATTAATTCGTCATCGTAATTAAAGGCTATGGCAAGGGCCTTTGCTAAATCTTCTTTTTTCTCCGCTATAGAAACACCAATACTTGAACCTCCTCTTGCTGGTTTTATTACACAAGGGAAAGTGAAATCAATCTCATTAAAATTTGATTTTTTATACAAGATTTTATATTTAGGTACAGGAATACCCGATTTTTTAAAAATTTTTCGGGAAGCAACTTTATCCATCCCTAAATAACTCGCCTGGCTATCCGAACCTGTGTAAGGAATTTCCAATTTTTCCAGAATCTTCTGCAACTTACCATCTTCTCCAAAATTCCCATGCAGGGCATTAAAGACCAAATTTATTCCCGATTCCTCCAGTAATTCTCTAAATAAATACTCTAACTTATCTGCCAAGGTATCAAAGTCTTTAGGCAGAATTACGGGAATAACCTTTAATCCCAATTCCTTTAAGGCAGTATAAACCGCCTTCCCTGATTTCAAAGAAATCTCATGTTCAACCGAAGGACCCCCCATAAAGATTCCGATCTTAAAATTCTTCCAACTTGTACATTCCATTAGAGCATTAACGAATTTCTTATTATTTTTATCTCTGGCTCAAGCCATATCCCATGGTCAAATTTAACCTTTTTCTGCACATACTCCATAAGGGAAAGAAAATCACCTGCCGTGCCTTTACCTAAATTGATAAAGAAGTTAGCATGTTTCTCAGAAATCGCTATGTCTCCAATACATTTACCTTTCAGACCCGAAAGTTCAATAAGTTCTCCGCTACTCCTATTGGAGAAAGGGTTCTTAAATACACATCCTGCACTGGGAAATCTTAATTCCTGGGTCTCTCTCCGGTAATTAATAAATTTAGATATTCTCTCCCTAATTTGTTGCCGGCTCTTTCTTTCTTTTTTTATTAATTTTGCTTCCAGGATGATAAAATCAGAGAGGTTACTCTTACGATATTCAAAAATCAAATTATCTCTATTCAGTTTTAAAATATTACCGGATTTATCCAGTACTGTTACCTCTTTCACAAAATCACCTATCTCAATATATCCCTCTCCTCCGAGACAGTCTCTTACACCGCTATTTAAACATAGCGTCCCTCCCAAGGTTCCAGGAATTCCGGCTAAGAATTCCCATCCTCCTAAGGAATTTTCTACCATCCAGTTCAAAAGTTCGTTTATGGTTACCCCACAGCTAACTTTTACAAAATCTTCTCCTAATTCTATTTTTTTAAAAAAAGAATTATTGAGATACAACACAACCCCTTTAAACATTTCATCAGAAAAAAGAACTTTACTCCCTCCACCCAAAATAAGGAGCGGGATTTTATTCTTCTGGGTAAAAATGGTTACTTTTTCTATATCTTTCCAGGAAAACGGCTCAACAAAAACTTCTGCCTGTCCGCCTATCCTTAGAGTAGAATAGTCCTTTAACTCTTTCCCTTCTACAATTTTCCCCTCTATTTTTAAATCTTTTATTCCCTTAGTCAAATCTAATGCGGTTTTAACTAACATCTATCTTAAATCCTCATCACCAATTCATCAGTAACTTTAGTAATATCGCCTGCACCCAACATAAGAATAAGATCATCTTTCTTAATTATATCCAACAGATGGGAAATTATTTTTTCTTTTCTTAAAAATAAAACCTCCTTAACATTTCCTATTTTCCTCACTATCTCTTCATAAAGCATACAACCATTTACTCCGGTAATGGGTTTTTCATCGGCAGAATAGATTTCCGTAATTAATAATTTATCGGCAAGTGTAAAAGCCTCGGCAAATTTTTCTTTAAGATAGTAAATACGGGAATAACGATGTGGCTGAAATACAGCGATGATGCGCTTCTTTTTAAATGTGGAAGCTGCCTCCAAAGTCGCCTTTATCTCACTGGGATGATGAGCATAATCGTCAACAACCATTACCGGTTCAAATTTTCTTATCTGGAACCTGCGGATTGTTCCCGGATAGGTAAATAAAACCTGTCTTATTTTCTCCCAATCTATATTCAATTCTCTGGCTAAGGCAATCGCTACCTGTGCATTTAAAACATTATGCTTACCAGGAATCTGTAATCTAAATTTACCCATATTCTTACCAAAGTAAACACATTCAAACTCTGCTTGATTTTCCTTGAGAACAATATCCTGCGGATATACATCGGATAGAGGATTAAGTCCATAACTTACAGAACGCAGAGGTAATCCCGGAATAATTTTCTTAAGGTAAGGGTCATCGTAACAGAAGAATACACAACCTGTCTCCCTTGTCTTTTCTACAAAGCGCTGATAGGCGGAAACAATTTTTTCTATATTCTTATAATAATCAAGATGCTCAAAATCAATGTTAGTGATGATGGTATAGAATGGAGAAAGTTTTATAAACGAGCCATCACTCTCATCGGCTTCAGCCACCATAAAATTACCTTTACCTAACCAGGCATTTGTATTGTATTGATTGACCACACCTCCGATAACTACGGTAGGGGTAAAATCGGCTTGAGAAAGGAGATGGGCGGTCATGGCAGTAATTGTAGTCTTGCCATGGGCACCCGCTACGGCAATCCCTATCCTTGACTGCATAAGAAATGCTAACACATCTGCCCGGTGTAAAATGGGGATTTTCTTCTCTCTCGCTTCTAATAACTCAGGGTTATCCCAACTTATAGACGAGGAATAAACTACAATTTCCGTATCCCTATCTATGTTACTCTCCCGATGTCCCAGATATACCTTAACCCCCATTTCTTGGAGTTTGTGCGTGCAGTAATTTTCTATTTTATCCGAACCCGTCACTTCGTAGCCCAATTCCTTAAAAATCCTTGCCAGACCACTCATCCCAATTCCCCCAATCCCTACGAAGTGAATTTTCTTAAATTGATTTAACTTCAACATAACCTTAGTTTAAAAACAAAATCCCCTCTACCACATCAGCCAATAACTTGGTGGCAAAGGGATTATTTATTTTCTTTATCTCTCTACTCAATAAACCTTGTTTCTCTCTATCTTTTATTATTTTATAAATAAAATCCCGGGTCTTATCTTGAGCTAAATCCTTTTCTTCTAAGAGAAGGATACCCCCTTTCTTTAGATAATAGAGGGCATTATGCAATTGATGTTGTTCTGCATAAGGATAAGGGATGATAATTGCAGGTTTGGCAAAAAAGGATATTTCATTGAGGGTAGCGGCGCCTGCACGGCCGATTACTAAATCGGATGCACTATAGATAACTTCCATCTCTTCATAGAAAGAGAAAAGTTTTGCGGTTATATTTATTTCTCTGTATTTTTCTGATACCCAGTGCCAATCTTTTAAACCGGTAATATGAATAACCTGAAATCCCAAATCCTCCTGCTTAAAATTTTTCCATAAATTTACAAAATAACGATTGATACTGGTCGCTCCCTGACTGCCTCCCAAGATAAGCAATGTGAAAAAGGAAGGCTCAAGCCCTAGTCTCCTTAGCGCTTCTTCTCTTTCTATGACCTTCAGGTCAGGACGCAGAGGGTTTCCGGTAACAATGAGTTTACTCTTATTTTTAAAATAATGCTTAGAATCCTCAAAACTCAGGGCAACCTTCTGGGCAAAGTGAGCAAGTAGAAGATTTGCTTTCCCAGGATAAACATTCTGTTCATGGATTAAAGTGGGAATTCTTAATAAAGATGCAGATAGAATCAATGGCAAAGAGAGAATCCCCCCAAATCCTACCACTATACAGGGACGAAAAAGTAAGGTAAGCAAAAATGAGTAAATACTCCACCTTATAAAACGAAATAAAAAAACAGACCAGTGAAAAACTCCCTCCCCTTCACGGAGAGGGAAAACGGGGACAATATAAATCTTGAGGTTTCTTATTTTCTTTTTCATATACTCAATTATCTTTATCTCCGCGGGTCTCCCCGAAATTACCAACATAATTTTCAGAGAATCTCTCCTTTTCTCCATCTCCTCGGTTAAGGCAAAGGCAGGGAAAATATGGCCTCCACTTCCTCCCGCTACAATGAGCATCCTTATCATTTCCTCTCCTTAGCGATATTCAAAAGTAAACCCACATAGGCTAAATTAAAAATAAGTGCTGAACCACCATAACTGATAAATGGCAATGGTAAGCCCTTGGTAGGTAAAATTCCCAGGGTTACTCCTATATTTACCAGAACCTCAATCGCTAAGATAAATAAAATCCCCAAACTCAACCACTGTCCAAATTCATCGGTTATCTTAAAGGGTATTT
>JAMWCW010000012.1 GCA_023819145.1 Candidatus Omnitrophota bacterium | reverse complement strand
ATGCCAGTGTTGGTTCCTATTCTATAGATATCAACGGGGCGTCAGGGGAAGGATTAGGAAATTACACGATCACCTACAACAATGGCACGTTGACTGTTACTGCCAAACCAATCACCGTAACCGCGGATTCGGGTCAGAGTAAAACCCAAGGAGAGCCTGACCCAGCACTCACCTATCAGATAACCTCGGGTTCATTGGTAGGTGATGATAGCTTTACTGGAGCTTTAACCCGCGAACCGGGTGAGGACCCCGGTGACTATGCGATTTTACAGGGAACCTTAACCTTAGGAGATAACTACGCTATAGATTTCATCAGTGCGCTCTTTACGATTCTCGCGGCGGTTGTTCCTCCCACTCCCACCACTGAAGCATTGGTTTATGATTATCTCACAGAACGCTGGCGTTGGCCGGTGCAGGAGATTATTGGCACGGATACGGGAACGCGTGTCTATGCGATGGATCCGCAGATAAAACCCATACCCGTTTATTTCTATCATCCGGTTACACCCACCGATGCGGGAGCTTTCCAGGGGCTGGCTTTGACCGCAGATATGTATGAGTTTATTGAAAATTCTATCCGCGCCCGAGGACAGGAATTCTTCCCCTGGCTGGAAGAGGAGTTTAAGAAAAGGAAGTAATCAGTAATCCGTAAATCGTGAATTGGGGAATTACGAAATTCGGGTTACAGAATTGCGATGGAGTTTAGGTAGTGTTGGAACGCCGGGCGCATCCCCGATTTAAATGGCGGTTTATCTTAAGATGCAGGGAGGAGAAAAAGGGAACGGAGGCATGCGAATTTACTACTGTGGAAAATATCAGTAAAGGAGGATGTCTTTTCCCGAGCAACCGGCCGTTTCCTGTGGGTGAAGTTTTAGAATTACAGATAAAATTCCCTGACCGAAGGGATTTTTTAGTTTTTAAGGGCGAAGTAAAGCGCTGTGAAGAAATAAAAACTATCTCTTCATATTGGATCGCGGTAGAGTTCAAAGAATTGTTTGAGGAAGGGAAACAGGAACTGGAGAAGTATTTCAGTATATCCCAGAAGCAGAGAAGCGAGAAGTAAATCGTAATTCGTAAACCAAACAGTCTAAACTTTTCAGAAAGGAGAATCAGATGAAGAAAGGAGTTTTGTTTCTGGTTTTAAGTTTGATGTTAGTAAGTAAACTTTATGCAGATGGTTTTTTAGGAACAGGAAGTCCGGGGATTTTACCGGTTAGTCCCCGGCAATCTACCCTTGATATTTCCGGCATTCTTTCCGCAAATTGGAATCTAAGGGGAACTTCTCTTGATGCCACTGCATCTTATTTTGAACAAAAAGTAAAAACACCACTGTTAGAGGCTGCAGAAAATTACTTTGATACACGCAAAGAGGTATTAGAGTTTGTGAATCAGGCTTTAAATACCTTAATTATAGGAATAAGTGGTTGGACTCAAGGACTGGATTTATTTTTGGAAAAAGCACCGGGAGTTTACACTGGTTGGGAAACCATTTATTCAGGTGCCAGAGGAACTTATGGGGAGTTTTTACAGATGGTAAGCCAGCGGTTTACCGAACGGGTGATTGAGGAGTTGGAACAGATAGGACCCAAAAGAATTAAATGGGAGGAGATTTTCGCTTATACCCAAAGAGGAAGCTGGTATATCAATCGGGCAACTCCCCAAGCGCGCCCGATTAGTTTTAATGAGGCACTTGCCGAAATGCGTAAAGAGGCGGGAAGTGTGACTGCTGCCTCTTCCACTGTGGAAAAACCCCTAACCTCTCCAGAGAGATCGCTTCCCGTAGTAAATCCAACACAACCTACAGGAAGCACAGCAGTGGTTAATCCTTCTCCACAACAAGTGGTAACGCAAACACCTGCGGTTGTTGTTCAGACACCAGCAGTGGAGAAGCAAGTGGTTTCTACTTCGGCAATGAGGAGCTTAGCTACGGTTGGTGTTTCTCCACGCACGGACTTAATAGAATTGCTTAACCCCAATGTAAAATATTTTAACTGGGAAAGCATTCCTGAGGCAAGCGCTTATCTGTGGCAATTATTTAAAATAAATCCTGATGGAACGGAAACTGCTCTTACTGATTATTGCGGGAGAGTTAGCGCAAGCGCCTTTCAACTTGATGTTTCAAAATTGGGAAGTGGAGAATATATTTTTAAAGTAAAGGCAATTAAGGAAGAGCGAGGCGAAATTGTTGCCCAGAGCGCGGATTTTGGCGGAGGAAAAAGGTTTAGTATTACTCGGCAGCCACAAACAGTAGTAGCTGAGAGGGAAGAAACACCCGTAACAGTAGCGACTACTACGGAATTTCCTCAAACGCTTGTATCTCAAGAATTGCAAGCGGTATTAGCGGTTTGGACCAAGTGGAGAGGAATAATTTTTGACGCCGATGCTTATCAGACCGAAATTCCTGCTATTCTTGATTCGGGAATTCTCTATCCCAATGGGCAGATTAATGCCATCATTGATTTGTCTTTATTTGCTCCTGCGGACAAAATTGTGGCGGTGGGTAAATTTGACCTTATAGATAATTACGATGAGGAAATTGTGGGCAATGAAGAGCTCTTTGTGGTCTTTAAGGAAGGCGAGCGTTATTTCTTAGAAGTGCATGGCTATTTGGACCAGAATTCTCCGCGAAAAGTGGTAAAAGCAATCAGCGCGCCCTTACCTCAAGGGTTTACTCCTGTAGGTTTTACACGTATTGAAGATGGTTATTATTTGGTTGCTCAAGATAAAGAAGGAAAGCGTTATGCCCTAAAGCTGGAAAATACCGTAGAAGGTAGTGTGGCGGTTAAAGTAAAAGAGGCAATTGAGTTTAGTTCAAGAATGAGTTTAGAAAATGGGCTTAAATCCGAAGGTTTAATTCCGGGAATCGCCGAAAGTTTGGGGATTAAGATTCCCCTTTTGCAGGCAATTACGGTCTTGAGGCAAAAACTGGTAGAAGAGGGTTACAGCGTAAAGGATATGGCGCTTTATCTTTCACGCAATGACAATGCGGGAATTGATTATAATTTAGCGGTGGCTTTAGTAAAGTATGGCACAGGTGGAAGAGTTTTGGAGAACCGCTTAAATATTTACGATATTTTTAATCAGGCGGGAGAAATTGAGCTTGTTCTAAGAGAGCACTTTAGTGAAGATGAAACCGTTTGCCCCGGGCAGATTGTTCCCGAAATTAACGGGATAATGGCTCTTGATTCGGACAACGAAGGTTTACAGCAGGAATTAGCGGTTAATTTTGTGAATGGCGACAATAAGTTTTGGGTGATTAATCTTGTGCCTTGCCAAGGACCAGAGTGTCCAGTTTGTATCTGCCCACCCCAGCCGCCGCAACCTCCAGAACCGCCGCAACCTCCAGAACCGCCGCAACCGCCGGAGCCACCGGAACCGCCGGAGCCACCAGAACCGCCGGAACCGCCAGAGCCCCCAGAACCCCCGGAGCCACCAGAACCGCCCGAGCCACCACAACCACCGAGCACAGGAACATTGACTATTGGCTATTGGAAGACCGCCCCACATCGGGAGCACTTGGCGCGGATACTTAGTGAAAATGAGATTTATCTTGGAGGGGTGCGTATTGAGACAGTAGAGCAAGCTTATGAGATTTTGCAGGGAGCAGATGCTAAAGACCCCTACAGTATGCTTAGAGCCCAGCTTCTGGCCGCCAAATTAAACATTGCTAATGGTGCTACTTATACCGATGATATTCTGGCGTTGATTGAAGAGGCAGATAATGCTCTGCTTGACCCATCTTTAGATAGAGAATATCTCTTGCGTCTAAAAGACGCTTTAGATGAATATAACAATTCTGGGCACACAGCAGAAGGTTCTACAACCACTACCACGACCCCCACGGGTACAGGAGGTGCTCAAGGTCAGGGGAATAAACCGCCAGAACCACCGGGAAAGCCCGAAGACCCGGGGAAGCCCGGAGAGCCGCCCGGACAGGGAAAGAAGCCCGATGAACCACCGGGAAAACCTGAAGACCCGGGAAAACCCGGCGATCCACCCGGACAAGGAGGTACCCCACCCGGCCAAGGTGGGACACCGCCCGGACAAGGCGGAACTCCGCCTGGACAACAAGAAGATGAGGAAGAAGGACGGGGCAGGGGACCCAAACCGAGGTAGAGAAAAAAACTAAAAGTTTAAAGCGCAAAGCGCAAAACGAAAATAACGAATTAAGCGAAATTAACGAATATAACGAACTAACGAACCCAACGAACACAAGGGGTTTCGAATTACTGATTATGGATTACGGAGTTTTTCAGATGGACGAATTAAAAGAACAAATCCACGCCCTCTTGGGAGGGATTCAGGAAAAGCAGAGGACGGTAATTGAGCGCTATCTCTTTGAACTTTCTGCAGTTTATCAATTAGCACGGGAAATAAGCACCTGTGCTGATTTAGATAATTGTCTGAAGATTGTTGCGGAAAGGATTGCACAATTATTCTCGGTAGAGACAGTTTCTATCGTTTTAAAAGAAGAGCATTCTGACATTTTAAAGATAAGATGTGCACGGGGTTTAAGTGAAGAGATTGTCGAGAATACCATAATTGAAGAAGAGGACCCGCCTAAAACGATTATTCACTGGGTTATAAAAACCGGTAAGCCCCTTTTGGTAGAAGACCTTGTGCGTGATGGGAGGTTTCCGATAAGAAGAGGTAGATACTATAATAATTCTCTTTTAAGCGTTCCCTTGAAGGAAAAAGAAAAAGTAATTGGGGTAATCAATATAAATAATAAAACCTCGCGTGAGGTCTTTAATTTAAACGACCTCAGTCTTTTGACGAAAATCGGGGAGTTGTTGAGCGTTTATTTGGAGAGTATCACTGAGCATAGAAAGAAGACCATCCCTAACGTAAAAGAGGAGATTGTTTCCCATCTTTCCCACGAATTTAAAGTTCCCGTAACTGTCATTGATGAGGTCCTGGAGATGCTTGTTGAGGAACTTAACCCGACGCTTAACGATAGACAGAAGCGCCTTTTTGCCTTAGCTAGACAGAGCACCCAACGTTTAAAGCGCTTTGTTGAGGATTGGCTTACCTATGCCAAAAACGGCGGTAATAAGAAAGTAGCGATAGAGGGAAAATTCTTTGATTTAGTCAGCACGGTAAAACATGTTATTTATTCGTTAGATATTTTAGCCGTAAACAAGGGTGTCGTGATTAAAGGACTTTTCCCGCACAGCGCGGAACTAAAAATTTGGGCAAATGAAGATGAGATAACTCAGGTTTTGGTTAATTTGATTCATAATGCGGTAAAATATAACAAGGAAAATGGAACAGTTGAGGTAAGTTTTGAGGTTTCGGAAAATAAGGATTTGGTAAAAATCTATGTCTCCGACACAGGTATAGGGATTTCTCCGGAAAATCGGGAGAAGATTTTTCAGAGGTATAATTCCGCGGCGGGTTTCAATGGAGACAATGTTGATAGCCATGGTTTGGGTTTGTATATTTCTCGGGAAATCATCCGTCGTCATGGCGGAGAGATAAATGTGGTTTCGGAAGTGGGTAAAGGAAGTACCTTTATCGTCAGCCTTCCCCAGAAAAAGCAGATAGAAGGATAATCATTAAAAAGCGTAAAGCGCACAAAACGAATAAAACGAATTCAACGAGATTAACGAACACAACAAATATAACGAAATTAACGAACCCAACGGACTAAACGAACCTAACTAACCCATGAAAAAAGATACGCCCGAAAAAGAGAAAACTGCCGAGCAGAAGAAAATCTTAATCATTGACGATGAGCCGGAAACCGTTAAGGAGCTCATAGAACACTTAGAGTCGGCTGGCTATAAGGTAACGCTTGCCCTCTCGGGTAATGAAGGGCTGAGGAAGTTACGAGAGGCGCCTGCAGACTTAATTATTCTGGATTTAATGCTTCCCGAGATGAATGGCTATAAAGTGGCACGCTTTATTAAATTTGACAAACGCTTCCGCAATATCCCCTTGGTGATGTTTAGCGCCCGTTCCGATAAGTTGGGCGAAGAACCGGCAAAAGAAGTAGGTGTGGACGCTTGGTTCACCAAACCCTTTAAGCCCCAAGAAATGTTCCCTGCCTTAGAAAAACTCTTAGGAAAAATAACCGTTGAACGCGGAGTGAAGAAGTAGGTAACGAATTAAACGAATTTAACGAACTAAACGAACTAAACGAAACTAACAAACCAACCAAACCTTTCCTCAACCGTCTACCACCTCGTAGGTGTCCAGAATCGGCCTACTTAAGTATCGATAAATTATCGACTTATGGAGGTAGTTATGGGACACCTACGAGGTGGGTTAGGTTTGGTTAGGTTTTGGTTGGGGTTTAGCTGGGGTTAGAGGGGTTGGAGAGAGGGGATTGGGCATCGGTTGCCGGAGGGCGTTCTAAGAGTTCGCGGATTCTTCGCAGGAGAAAATCGGGGTCAAAGGGTTTTTTGATATATTCATCCACTCCATAGGAAAGACATTTCTCGCGGTCTTCATCCTGAGCCATGGCGGTGAGAATAATTACCGGAACATCCTTGTGTAATTTATGCTGCTTGATGGTCTTACAAATCTTAAAGCCGTCCCATTTAGGAAGCATTAGGTCTAAAATGATTAAATTGAAACTGGCTCCTTCCAGTTTATGCATTGCTTCCAAGCCATCGCGGGCAAATTCTATCACAAAACCTTCACGCACCAAAATTTCCTCTAAGGTTTTGCGAATATCCTCCTCATCTTCCACGAGTAAAATCCGATTACTCATCTCTCTTACTCTTTCTTAAGTCGATGGGCAATAAAATATAGAATTTACTTCCTCTGTTTACCTCCGACTCAAGCCACACCTTTCCCTGATGGCGACTAACCACTTCTCTGACAATCGCCAGCCCCAAGCCAATGCCTCTCCGCGAGGGTTTATTCTCCATTAGCGCCTGCACAAAGGGCTCAAAAATTCTTTCCTGTTCTTCTTTGGGAATTCCACAACCGGTATCTGCTACTACAACTTTTAAGTTAGCACCTTCCTGACTCATAAAGATTTCAATCTTTCCCCCTTGTGGTGTAAATTTTATGGCGTTGTCCAAGAGGTTGATAAAAACCCTTCTTAACCCATCTTCTTCTCCCCAGAGAAAAGAATCACCATATAAGGGAGAAAAATCAATTGTTATTTCCTTGCTCTTTGCCTGAGGACGCATCGTTTCTACCACTTCCGAGATAAGAGCATTTAACTCAAAATGCGTGCGTTTTATCTCAAAAGTTCCCCGCTCAAGCCGTGCGGTGTCCAGGAGATTATCAATCATTATTGATTGCCGGTCTATGTTTTTCTTAATGATTTCCATATACTCCTTAACCTTTTCATTGCTCGCCGTCTCATAGCCAATTAATTTCAGAGAATTGAGTATGGCGGTAAGCGGAGTGCGTAGTTCGTGGGAAACCGTTGCCACAAACACCGATTTTGCCTCAGAAAGCTCCTGGAGGTGCTTATTGGCGGTTTCCAATTCTTCGGTTTTTCTGCGCAGTTCCTCATTGAGATTTTTGAGTTTCTCGTTGTATTCCTCAAGTGCCCTTCTCACTAGAACCTGATTGCGGTAGAGGTAATATCCAAAGATTGCCAAAAGCGAAAGGCTAAATATTTTGGTAAAAGGAAGGGGTAACTCAAGCCTTACCAAATTCTCTGGGGGGATTCTTGCCTCCCAGTAAATCTCACCTAAAAGAAACAGAGAAACCATTACCAAAAGGAGAACAAAGGTGCGGGGCTGGATTACAAAAGTTAGCGATAAAGAAAAAGCCAGAAGAAGGGGAAAGAAATAAAAAATCCATACACTGTTTTTATGGAAAATAAGTATAAATAAAATGACCGCGATATAAGAAGAAAAACTTAAAATCCGCAGAAGATTCCTCTTAAGAGGTTTAGCAATGCGCTTAAAAATAAATTGCTCAGCGAGAAAGAAGATCAATAGCGAGGAAAGAAACGCGAGAAGATGAATACGCCTCAAGCTCACCAATTGCGGTGAAAGATTGAGAAAAATAACTCCTCCAAAAATTAAAACCCAAATAAACAATTCTATTTTCTCGGCTGTTTTGCGCATTTTCCCTCCTTCAATTTTAAGTTCGTATTTTTAAAAAAATAGCAGATTATCAGAAAATTGTAGAATAGTGGGAATGGTTTGTCAAGGATAAACTGGGAAGGAGGGATGAAGAGAGAATTCTAGAATCCGTAATCCGTAATTAGTAATCGGTAATCGGTAATCAGTAATCCGAATTACGAATCCCCGTTTTTCACTGGTGTTCTGGTGCGCTAGTGTCCGTTGTGTTCGTTTTATTCGTTTGGTTCGCTTTTACGCTTCTTAATTACTGTTCCTTAAACAACTTCTTCCAGCGACCGAGGACTCCTTGTTTGTTTTCCTTGTAGATTTTTTCTTCGCTGATTATTTTGTCTGCGGAGTCAATACTGGTAACACGTTCTTGTTCGGTTTCCGTAAGTTGCGGAGGTTCCACAATAAAGGCGCGTAAGAAGATTAAAAGGTCAATTTTCTCCACATCGGTAGTAGTGCGCTGGAAAAGAAGCCCAAAAAGAGGTATGTCTTTTAATAGGGGAACACCGACTTTACTCTCTTTCTTTATATCCTTAAGCAGTCCTCCAATGGCAATGGTTTCCCCACTTTTTATGATGACTTGAGTTTCTGCCTCGCGCGTGGTAATTACCGGGTATCTGGCCAGAACATTTCCCTCTGAACTTTGCGCTTCTTCATAATCAATGATGGAGGTAACTGCAGGGTGGACAATCATATTGATTTGGTTCTCGGAAATAATCTGGGGCACGACATTTAACTGGATGCCTACCTCCTGGAAGTAGTCAAGGGTGCTGGTGACCGTGGTTGTGGTTTCGCCAGAGACATTGGTGCTTAAAATAGGGAATTTTGTCCCCACGAGAATAGTTGCCTCCTGATTATCTAAAGTCATAATGCGTGGAGCAGAAAGTAAATTTGCACTTACATCTTCACTTAAAGCATGTAGAATTGCCTCAAATTGAAAACCAGTGAGTCTCTTGTAGGCAAGGGTCAGTCCAGCATCAAAAGGTAAATTTCCGCTTAAATCTGCTTTGGGTTCAAAGACAGAAGGTGCTTTTTGTGCGCCTAACTGCTTACCTGCAAGTTGGGAATGAACCTTGGGAGGAGTTCTACTGACATCGCGTTCTATGTCTACAAAGGAGAGGGTGGAATTTTCCGCACCGGTAGAACCGCTTCCCCAGTCCAGGCCAAAATCCTTTAATTTATCGTGGTTAACCTCCAGAATTTTTGCCTCAATCATTACCTGTCGCGGGGCGATATCAATGGTTTTGATAATCTCTCTTACTCTTTCAATTACTGGAGGAATATCCGAAACAATTAGGATTTTGGCTTTACCTTCAGTTTCTGCTTTCTGGACACGAGTGCGTTTTTCCATAGTTGTTTCTGCACCAAAGACCCAACCCCGCTGTCCTTTGATTGCTACGACGGAAATTTTCCCCCGTCCTGATAGCTGCGGAGCAATGGCGCTTTTTGCGTCGTTAGCGTCTAGATTTTTAAGATAAAATATCTCGGTAATCACCGGTTGAACTTCTGAGATTTCCGATTCGGATTTGCTGCGCGAGGCAAGTTTCTCTTGACTCATCACAGTAATGATGTTCCCCTCGCGTTCATAGCCTAAGTTATTGATTTTAAGAATTGCCTTTAAGGCTTTTTCCCAAGGAACATCCACCAGTTTAACAGTTACGCTTCCACTAACCTCTTTTCCGGCAATGATATTTACCCCTCCTTTACGGGCAAGTAGTTCTAAGACCGTAAGCAGGTCGGCATCTTTAAAAGTCATAGTGAGGTTTCCCGAGGCAGTCTCGGTGATTTCTCCCACTACCGAAGAAGATTTCTCCTGGCCGAAACTCAAACTACTTACAAAAAACATCATGAATAAAAAAGCAGTGACTCTACATCCAAAAGACTTACACATTATCCCCCTCCTTTCTTTAAACTCAGTAATTGGTACATCCGTAATCGGTAATCAGTAATTGGTAATCAGTAATCAGAATTAAAAGTTACGCTTTACGGGTTACGGATTACGAATCCCGTGTTTTTCTATTACTCTAACGGCGAAATGGTTAATTCTACGGTTTCTCCTTCTTTGTTTACTACGACCTTTTCTTTTTCGATAGAAATTATTTTAAAATTCTCATATACCTCTCCCACACCTAATACTTGGTTATTGATGATTGCCAGGGGTTGGATTTTGTCCCAGACAATCGCACTTAAGTGCAGAGTTTGGGATTTTTTTTCGGAAGTTTCTTCGCGTTTTGAAATTTTTCCGCCTAAAGTAAAGGGATTACGCACCAGTCCCAATTGGGCAAAATATTCCCTAAGCTCTTTCTCCGAAACAGACGGTGTGGTTTTTGCTGGAAGAGAAGCAGTCTTTGCGGGTTTTTTTGCCCTTTTGGAATGTTTCTTTATCTTCGCTAATGAGGGGAAAAGCATTAAGATAAAGACCACAATTAAAACTCCTGCAATCAGATTAAGCTTTTTTTTGTCTAACATATAAAAGGGTCAAAGTTTCCGCCCCAAAGAAAGGCGGATTTAGTTCGTTTTGTTCGTTTAGTTCGTTATTTTCGTTAAATTCGTTAATCTCGTTTGGCTCGTTTTGTTCGTTGAATTCGTTCTATTCGTTATCTTCGTTTTGTTCGTTGATTTCGTTGATTTCGTTATTTTCGTTTTATTCGTTTTGCGCTTTAAGTTTTACCCTTTCTCTCTCACCCCAGCACAAATGCTTCCAATTCTAAATCAAGCTTCAAACTATCAGAAGTTGGGTCTAAAGGTGCTATTTTGCCAATGGTAAAATTATTTAAAATCAGAAATTTTTCTCCTTTGTCTACCTCTTCCAAGAATTTCATCAACATCGTGAAATTGCCCTGAAGAGAGATTTTAAACCCTAAGCGATAAATACTTTTTTTTCCCAGAGTGAGAGGTTTTTTCTCTTTATCAATTATTTTTTCTTTCTTTAACGGATTTATCGCCACCAGTTCCAAGCCTAAGTCATAACAGAAACGGGAGATGCTGTCCAAAGATTCCGCATCGCTTAAGAAGAAAGTTTTCTCCAATTCCAGTATTTGGCGGTTGAATGTGGGGGCTGTTACCGCGGAAGCAGAGGATATTCCCAGTTCCTTTACTATCTCACTATATTTTTTATGTTCACTGGCGATATTCTTTATTTGTTTGTGGATGGGAAGATAGATAAAGAGATAAATTGCAAGGGGAATAGTTAAGGGGATGCCTAAACGGATTAGCCTTTTGTATTTTTTTAATATGGTAATTAGTTTCATCTTATTCGTGCCTTTATTTTGAACTCAGCAAGACTCTTCTCGGGCGATTTTCTAATAGATTCTAATTTTGGTTCAAAGAAAATTTTTGAATTTTCCATATTTTTCATCATCTCCACCACGATGTTTTCCACAAAATCTCCGGCAAAGATTACCCCCAGAAGCTCAATACTACGGGAGTTTTTATCGATGTTCATGCGGGAAATTATTGCTTTGGGAGGAAGAAGGGCTGAGATTTCCTGAATTACCCAGTTAAAATTCATTTTTCCCGCGGAAATAATATCTTTAATTTCTCTTTTTCGGTCAAATTCTTGTTTTAAGGCTCTCAGTTTCTCAAAATTGGGCATCTGCTTTTTAAAGCGTGTGAGTTCCTTTTTCTGGATTATATTTCGCGGCAAAGCAAGAATTATTGAGCCCAAGAGAAAGAAAGTAACTATTAAGGAAAATAAATTTATTGCTTTTTTGAGAGCAGGGATTTGTGCTATCCTAAATTCTTGAGGCAGGAAATCAATTGTTTTATGGAAGCGATTCAAGATATTTGCTAGTGGAGCGGTAAGTGCATTTTTTTCCTGAGGGGAGAGTTCTAAACTTGTTGCCACAGGGAAAGTTAGTACTTCTAAAGGAAAATGAAGACTAGGAGTTAAGATTTTAAGCAAGCCTTTAATAGCTGAGCCAATACCTGTAAGAAAGATTTTTTCTGGAGTTCCTTCTTTCAAGGTAAAGGAGAAATAATCCAAGGAACGGATTAACTCTGTGGCAAGTCGTTCCAGTTCCGGACGAAGAAGGATGAGTATTTGGGAAAAAGGAAAACCATGCCATTCCCCTTCGGTAGTTTCTGGAATGCCTACCTCCTGGAGTAGTTGCCAAGCACTTTGAGAATTTAAGGAGAGATTATTTCCTTTATAAACAAGAGAAATACACAGAGAATTTACCAGATTCTTTACCCCCACGGGGATAAGTCGGGAAAAAAGAATTTCACGATTCCGATAAAAAGAAAGCGTAGAAGTTGTCCAAGCGAAATCTAAAACCGCATATATCTTTTGAGGAAGAATATTTTCCGGAAGCAGTTTACCTAAAGAAAATGGTGGAGGAGTTATTTTTAAAGGTTCAAGGTTTATTTTTTCTAAGAGTTGACAGAGAGCGTTTACTTCTTTTTTAGGAACCAGACAGACCAGATAATGTTTCTGTCTTAAACCTTCAGAGTCCGTGGTTTCTTTTACTAGAAGGTAATCAAAGAGGATATCTTCTTCTTTCTCGGAGACGGCATCTTTGAACTGCCAGCGTAAAGCAGAGGAGATTTCTTTTTGCGGAAGGCCGGGAAGGGCATATCTTCCCAGATAAAGGGAACTTGAGTGGAGAGAAACGAGCACTTCCCGACCCAGAGGTGAGAATTCTTTTAATGCCTCTTGAATTCTTGCACTTAGTTCTTGAGTATAATCCGCTGGACTTAGCCCTAATAGAGAAATAGTTTTTATTCCTACGAGTTTAATTTGTTCTTTGGCTAATTCCGCCAGAACAAGGGTAATTATTTCTCCATCTACATCCAGCGCCAGTATTTTTTTATTTTTTTTTTGCAATTGAGTTTTTGACTGTTTAGACTTTGGTTTTTCTCTTATCCACCTACACCTCTACCTTAACCACCACCTCCACCTGCTCCCTCAGTACAAATAAATGAGCCATCTGTTGCGGAGTAGTCACAGGTAAACTGCTGATCCCCATAGTCGCAGACCGCACCATCAAGGGTTGTAGTTGTCCAAAGAGTAGCATCATAATCCTCAGTGATTACATCATCGATGCTCGCATCTGCCGGAGGAAAAGCTTTTTCCTTAGCAAGATAAATCTGGATTCCAGCACGGATAGCACCAATAGTTCCCTGACAGGATGATCTTTTTGCCTCTGTCTGCAGGTCTAAGTAACGGGGAATAGCAATCGCGGCCAAGATGCCAATGATGACAATAACGATCACCAACTCAATTAAGGTAAAACCACCTTTCTTCATCTCTTTTCACCTCCTTCCTTTTTTTGGAATCAGTAATTGGTAATTGTGAGATAATTTTAGCAAAAAATACCCGCTTATGTCAAATAAATTATTTACCAATTATAACTTACAGCTTACGGAACGCCGTAAGTTTCGTTAGGTCTGTTGGGTTCGTTATATTCGCTAGATTCGTTTTATTCGTTTTGCGCTTTGCGTTTTTTTCATTTCTTAAACAAATAAATCAAGTTCCACATGGGCATAAAGATTGCTAAGGACATAATCAGCACTGCTCCTCCTAAGACTAAAAGGAGGATAGGTTCAATTAAGGTCGTAAGGTTCTTGACTGTATAGTTTATTTGATAATCAAAATAATCTGAGACTTTAAGCAGGAGTTCATCTATCTTCCCCGTTTCTTCGCCAATGGCTACCATCTGGACGACCATCGGTGGGAAAATTTTCTCCTGACGCATCATGCCCTGCAAGGATTCACCGGTGTTTATACCGATTTTAATATTTTCAATGGAACGGGAGATGATGACATTTCCCGTAACTTGTTCTACGAGTTCTAAAGTTTTAATCACGGGAATTCCACTTTGGATAAGTCCACTGGTTGTGCGGCAGAAACGAGAAAGCGCCAGCTTCAGAAATAAAGGTCCAAAGATAGGAAGTTTTAGTTTCAAGCGGTCAAAAAATTCTTTTCCCTTGGGAGTCTGATTAAATTTTATCAAGGCAAAAATTAAGATTACCAGTCCTCCCAACAAAAATATTCCGTAGTTACTGGTAAGATGATTTATTACCAAAAGGATTCGGGTGGGGAGAGGGAGGCTGGTTTTAAACCGGGAAAACATTTTGGCAAAGCGGGGTAAAACAAAGGTAACCATTAAAATAAAGGTGCCGGTTAAGGCACAGATGACAATTATCGGATACATTACCGCCGAGCGGATACGCGTGCGCATCTCCTCATCATATTCTCCCATCGTGGCTAAACGGTTTAATGCCTCATCCAATTTTCCACTTGCCTCTCCGGATTTAATCAGGTTGCGGTAGAGATTGTTGAATACACGGGGAAATTTTTCCAAGGCGCCGGAAAAACTTTTACCCGAACGGATATCCTCGGTAAGGCTTTTAATGACCTTTTCCAGATAGGTTCCTTCCACCTGTTGGGCAAGGGATTCCAAGGAGTAAATGAGCGGAACGCCTGCATCTAAAAGGGTATAGAGTTGTCTGCTGAAAAGAACAAGCTCTGCAGGTTTTACTCTTTTGAGTTGGAGGTTCAGAAAAGCTTTGAAGTTCTTTCCTTCCTGGACCTGGGAAATACCCAAAATGGTAAACCCCATCTCCAGTAATTTCTCTGCTACCAGTTCCTGAGAGTTTACTTGGATAGTGCCTTCTACCAATTTTCCCAGTTTATTCCGCGCTCGATATTTGAAGGTAGGCATCATTCCTCCAGCTTTGTCAGTCGCAGCACTTCCTCTAAAGTCGTAATGCCCATTCGTGCTTTATTTAAACCATCGCCCATCAAGGTAGTCATCCCTTGGGAGACAGCAGTCTGTTTTATTACCGAAGCAGAGGCTTTGGAAACAATGAGTTTGCGAATTTCTTCATTAATGACCAGTACTTCAAAAATGCCTTTTCTTCCGGAATAACCAGTTTTTTTGCATTTTTCGCATCCTGCCCCGCGATAGAATTTTTCTCCTGATTTTGGTTCAAGATTCAAGTTCTTAAGTACTTCTTCGGGAGAGGTGTATTCAACCTTACAGTGGGGACAGATTATCCGCACCAGACGCTGGGCAATTACTCCAATTACCGAACTGGAAACCAAAAATGGTTCAATTCCCATATCAATGAGTCGGGTTAAAGCTCCTGCTGAATCGTTAGTGTGCAGAGTAGAGAAGACGAGGTGTCCGGTAAGCGCCGCTTGAATGGCAATATCTGCGGTTTCTAAATCACGGATTTCTCCAACCATCACCACATCCGGGTCCTGCCGCAGGATGCTTCTTAAGCCGGTGGCAAAAGTTAGCCCTGCTTTGGGATTGATTTGTGTCTGTCGTAAAAGAGGTATCTGGTACTCAATGGGGTCTTCAATGGTCATAATGTTTATTTCCGGAGAGTTTATCTCTGAGAGTGCCGCGTAGAGAGTAGTGGTTTTTCCACTTCCTGTGGGTCCGGTAACCAAAATTATGCCGTAAGGGGCATGAATGAGCGCGTTAAATTTTTCTAAGTCAAGAAGACCAAATCCTAGATCCACCAGTCTTAACAAGACGCTTGATTTGTCTAAAATGCGCATCACTAAATTCTCGCCATGCATCGTGGGAAAGGAGGAAAGCCGGATGTCTATCTCGCGATTGTCTAGATTTATGCGGAATCTGCCATCTTGGGGTTTGCGTTTTTCGGCAATGTCTAAACCTCCTAAAATTTTTATGCGGGAGATAATTAGTCCCGAGACTTGCTTTGGCAGTTTATAGGCTTCATGAAGAATGCCATCAATACGGTAGCGTACGCGAAGCATGTTCAATTCGGGCTCAATGTGGATATCACTTGCTTTACTTTTAATGGCTTCCTGGAGAAGGAGATTAGTCAGTTTGATTACCGGTGTTTCTTCAGCAATCTGGGCAAGTAACTCGGGGCTAGTGTCCTCGGAAACCCGACGCAATTCTTCAATATTTATGTCCTCAATGATTGTCCCTACATCGCCGCTTCCCCCGTAATATTGGTTGATGGCATTTTCTATTTCGGTTTTCCCCGCCATCACCACATCCACATATTTTAATTTTGTTTTTAATCTTATTTCATCCAAGGCAACAATATTTTGGGGGTTTGCCATGGCTAAGGTGAGAGTATCTTCTAACATAAAGAGGGGAATGAGCTTATGTTTGCGGGCAATTTCCTCAGGTACAAGTTTTATCACTTTCTGGTCAATAAGGTAATTGCTTAATTTTACATAGGGAAGAGAAAGAGACTCGGCAATTTTACTCGTTAAGGCGTCTTCGGTGATAAAACCCAGCCTTAGCAAAGTATCTTCTAAAGATAAGCCGAATTTCTGCGCTTCTTCTTTTGCTTGGGTTAATTGTTGGGGAGTGATTAAGCCGCTATCCAACATAATTTCTTCTATGGGTTTATTAAGGTTCTCCATCTTTTTATAATTTTATGAAAATAGGTATAATTTATGAAAATAGTTATAATTTGCACTAAGGGATACTTGCTATTTCTTTAAAATTAAACATCCGTGGTGTTCCGTAAAGATGATTTCGGACGCTACCGGGAATAGAATCCGCATTATAACCTATAACAGCATTTCCTGCGATGTCCAGTGCGCCGTTGGAAATAACCATCCCTGAAATTTCTACATTTCCTCCAATATCACTGTCTGCCTCCACTTCACCGGTAACATAAATAAGCCCATTAAATTTAAGACCCGCGCCTGTTCCTTTTAGATTGAGGTCACCATTGATAATGAGTACCGCAGGATTTCCTTCTCCACTCTCAGTGATAATGTTACCGCTTATGGTTACTTTGTGTTTGTTATTTCCGCTTACATAAGTATCAATATAAATAACCCCATTTAAGGATGGGAGGTTTGTTTTGAATTCGCCGGGGAAATAATTACCGGGGGAGCCTTTATTGCCATTTAAAGTATTTGCCTCCGCTTGCGCTCTAAACCAGGCAAGGTCTAAAGTAGGTAAAAAAGTATTACCTGTTTCCTTTTCCCCACTGATACGATTATGGGGATCATTTATGGTATTGGCAACCACATTTCCTGTGACATCAGCACTGTTAGATTTTACATCTACATTATTATTTGAATAGATGGCAGCATCAGGGAGACCACTTCTATCTACATAGACCTTAATTCTTCTTCTCGCTTGTTGATACTCTCCTGTAGATTCAATGATTACGCAGTTATTGGAGTCAGTGTCAGGGTTATTGTCTCCATCATCATCGTCGTATACAGATAAACTAAAGGTGCCTCCTGCAAGGCTCCCATTGGGAAAATTTGAAGAGGTTTTCCAATTATCCCAATTATCTTGCAATTTCCTTAAAGCTACCTCTACTCCTGCTTCGGCAATGTAAAATGCCTTCTCGGAATAAAGATAGTCTACTGACTTTCGCGTCCCTGTAGAGAGCATAGAAAGCCCTACAAAACCCACTAAGGTAAGAAAGACGATGGTAACAATTACTGCCAAGAGAGAAATCCCCTGTTTCTTTTTCTTAGCATCCTTTGTGTTTCTTTTAAATTTTCGTAATTTCATTTGCCCACTCCTTATTTCGTTACCGATTCTCGTTTAGTTTGTTAATTTCGTTATTTTCGTTTTGTTCGTTAGGTTCGTTTTATTCGTTAATCTCGTTTTGTTCGTTATATTCGTTGTATTCGTTACTGGCGTAATTTATCTTTATTATTATTTCAATTCTCCCAACATTTCTTTTGCCGTGGCTAAGAGAGTAGGTAAATCATCTTTTATAATCTTCCAAACTATTTCCACATCCACGCCAAAATATTCATGACTCAATAAGTTGCGAAAATCTTTTATATCTTGCCACGCTACGCGGGGATATTTTGCTTTTCTCGGTTGGGAAATTTTCCCCACTGCCTCACCAATAATCTCAAATTCTCTAATTACCGCAGAGTAAGTTTTCCTATCTTTGATAAATTTACCAAGGGATAAACCTTTAACAAACTCAAGAATTGCATTGCCGGAATCAAGAATATCTTGTAAATAGAGTTCCTCGCGCCTCTTTTCAGACATAAATTATCTTGTCTTCTATTTCTTCCTTTATTGCCGGCTTCAAGGCATCTGCCAAACCCAAATCTATCTCCGTTTGTAGCTGGTTTTCTAAAAATCTTTTAAAGTTGAGAAAATTATGTATATTTTTCTTATCTTTCTCCATTTCAATGATAATATCTATGTCGCTTCCTTTAACCCGGCTGTCAGTGATTAAACTTCCAAAAATTCCTATATCCCTCACCCCAAATTCTTTTTTAAAAAACCGCTTATTTTTTTTAAGATAAGTAATTATATCATCCTTAGAAGCTTTAACCATTTTTTATGTCAGTTATGTTCGTTGTGTTCGTTTAGTTCGTTGTGTTCGTTTGATTCGTTTAACTTCTCACTTTCTCAGTTTCGCTCCGCTCTGCAAGGATAGACTATAGGCGCCTTTACTTCTTTGTAAACTTATAGTTACCATTCTTATATTACTACTTGAGGGATAATATTGTAAAGAGAAATTTGTTACTCCATCTAATAATGGACTTCCGTTGCGGTAAAGAACATTGCCGAAAAGAGCGTAGTTAAAAGTATTATTTTGGTAATCTTTAAAAACAATGGTATTTCCCAAAGCAGAAGTTACCGTATTGGCAGTGCGCAATTCCCGCACCAGACGCGTTAAAACATAAGGAGTTTGCAGAGCAAGCTCCTCCTTGTCCATCACGAAATACCAGGACTCCACACCTCTTCTTATTACTTCCGCTAAGAAAAGAGCAAGTATGCCCACCAAGGCAATCACAATCACTAACTCCAGCAGAGTAAAGCCCGATTTTTTATTTAAGTTACCCCTCATCTTTTGGTGATTATGGTGACTAAAGTTGAGTCTATTTGGGGAATAATGGAATTACTTACGGTTACTGCCACACGTTTATAATTATCGGTTGGTTGGCAGGTTTGGGGATTATCATAATTAGAACTAGTAACGCAACCCACACTTACCGAAAAACTATAATTTCCAAACGGACTACTAAATGTTCCCAAGCTATCTCCTACATTATCAAAATTAAGCAATTTTATTTCTTCCATTTTTCCTTCTGCTAAACCGGTGCTGGTTAAAATTATTTCATTGACTACAGCATTGTGCACCGCTTGGGAAGCGACCATTAAAAGGGGAGGCAGAGCAATTCCGGCGACGATGATAAAAACAACCAATTCCAGTAAAGTAACACCACGATTCATCTGCATACGTTCGTAATCGGTAAATCAGTAATTGGTAAAACGTTTAGTTCGTTAATTTCGTTAAATTTGTTGGGTTCGTTATTTTCGTTTTGTGCTTTGCGCTTTGTACTTTACGCTTCTTATTACGGATTACCGATTACGGTTTACGGATCCCGTTTAGTTTGTTTTGTTCGTTAATTTAGTTAAATTCGTTTAGTTCGTTTAGTTGTAATTACGAATTACGATTTACGGATTACGAATCCCTAAATTATCACGGATTACTGATTTACCAGCTTACTTTTCCCGTTCCCGCAATCACGGTTAAGGTTTTTGTTCGCCCTCTATATTCTAAAGTAATTGTAGCATCACTGGTAAGAGCGGTTTTTGAATTATCATAAGGTATTCCTTGCCAGTCAAAAATAATTTCTGTTCCTCCGCCGATATTTACTGTTTGGAGATTAATCCCCTGCAATTCTCCAAAATCATATTCTACCACAAAATCTTCTCCTGTAGAAGGGTTTTTTATGGTGGTTTGAGTGTTATTTGTTTCAATGCGAAAAAGATAATATTCTTCAGCGTTAGAGTCAAAAGAGATTCCGTGGTAGAGTTGGGTGGTAATTGCCAATTGTTGGGCATAAGCAATATCCGCGGCAAGTTTACTTGCTGCTGAAGAAAGTTTTGTCTCCTCAAAACCAGAATATTTCACCGCAAAAGTAATACCTAAAATACCCACTAAAACAATTACCAAAACAATCTCCATGAGCGTAAAACCACTATTTTTCATAATGTTTGTTATATTCGTTTAGTTCGTTGTGTTCGTTAGTTTCGTTAATTTCGTTATGTTCGTTGAATTCGTTCTATTCGTTATTTTCGTTTAGTTCGTTCTATTCGTTTTGCTCGTTTTCCGTTTTGCGCTTTGCGCTTTGTACTTTACGCTTCTTATTACGGGTTACCGATTACGGTTTACGGATCCCTGTTTGGTTCGTTGTGTTCGTTAATTTCGTTAAATTCGTTATATTCGTTATCTTAGTTTTGCGCTTTAAACTTTACACTTCTTGATTACGGTAGTTTCAGGGTAATCGTCTCTTCTCCGTAGCGTAATTTTACCTGTTTCGGACCGATTTCCATTACCGTAGCTTCTTCTACGCTTTCTCCTTCTCTCACCAGTTCTCCGTTGATGATCGCCAGAGCATCTTTTTTGTCAAAGAGAATACCTGAAAGAACAAAACTTATTCTTTCTTCCTGTTTGGGGGCTTCAGCAAGAGGTGTCGTTACTTCAGTTGGCGGGACCTTGGAAACTATTTTAATATGGTTTCTACTTTGAGGCATAATCTTTTTTGCCCATTTTTCTATCTTTATATTTTTGTATTTTGCCTGGCTGAGTAATGCAATTCCCAATAAAAATAGGAGCAAAATCCATAAATTTATTTTCTTTCCCTTTGGTGTTTTATGGTGATGAGTGTTCTTTAAGGGAAGAGACAAAGGCGAACCCGGTTTCTTCTTTTCTTTCTCTGCCTTTATTAAGGCATCGCTGATGATGCTCATACGATAATACCCTCCAATTCTTGTTCTGCTCGGCCAATCACTTCTTCGGTTATCTCGTGGGTTTCCAAAGTATAGGCGCAGAGCAGGGCTTTCTCACACAAAGCATTAATTAAGCGCGGGACTCCCTGGCTATAAAAGTATATTTTTTCTAAAGCAAGAGAAGTAAAGTTTGCCGAATCCTCACAGCCTGCTACCCTCATCCGATGTTTTATGTAAGAAAGTACTTCATCGCGTTCTAAGGGCTGGATATGGTAACGAACAACTATTCTTTGGCGCAGTTGTTTCAGTTGGGGAACATTTAGTTTTTCTTTTAACTCCGGTTGCCCCACGAGGATAATTTGTAAGAGTTTTTCTTTAGCGGTTTCTAAATTGGAGAGAAGCCTCAAGTGCTCCAGTTGGCTGGGTTTAATGTTTTGGGCTTCGTCAATGATTAGGATACAGTTGTGTCCACGGGCAAGTTCCTCCAGCAGAAATTGATTAAGTGCTTTAAGCATACTTAAACGGCTGCGTTTGGTTAGAGGTATGCCAAAATCTTCTATGATATTTTCCAGAAGTTGATTCTCTGAGAGCGTGGGATTAAGGATGAGTGCGCTTCGGGTAGAGGAGTTTAGACTGTTTAAGAGCGCGCGACAAAGCGTGGTTTTTCCCGTCCCGATTTCCCCGGTTATCTGAATGAAACCTTTGCGCGATTCTATGCCGTAGCGCAAGTGATTTAAGGCTTCGGTATGGCGTCGGCTTAAAAATAGATAACTTGGGTCAGGGGTGATGCAAAAAGGATTCTCTTTCCACTTAAAGAATTCTTCGTACATATTTTGTAAGTTTTTGTAAAACATATTCTACAATATTGATTGTGCTTGATTCAAGAGAAATATTATTGCAAGATTTAGCTGGATAAGGCATAATAAAAGTGATAGAATAAAAGTTAACTATGGGAGAATTACCTAAATTCTTAAAGAAGTATTTCTGGGATACGGATTTTGAGCAGATAGATTTTAAAAATCACCGTGTATATGTCTTAAAACGAATTCTGGAATATGGAGATGAGGAAGCAGTGCGATGGATGTTTAAAGAGTTTAGGAAAGACGAGATAAAAAATACTTTGTGCAAATTCCGTGGATACTCGCCAAAAACTGCTAACTTTTGGGCTTTAATTCTGGGAATTGAAAAAGAAAGGATAAAATGTTTGCAGAGGTCCTTCCGGGGAATACAAAAGCAATTCTGGCCTTATTAGGGAAAAACCAGATTATTCAGAAAGCATATCTGGCAGGAGGAACTGCCTTGGCACTGCAATTGGGACATCGTATTTCTTATGACTTAGACTTCTTTACTCAAGAAGCATTTGATGAAAATCTGCTTTTGCCGGAGGTGGAGGAAATAAGTGGTTTTCATCTCGAGAGAATTTCCTGGAGGACAATAATAGGTAATTTTAAGGGTGTAAAATTCAGTATATTTTACTATAAATATCCTTTGTTTTATCCGTTTAAAAAATTTGGAATGATAAATGTTGCGGATATTTCTGATGTGGCAGTCATGAAAATAACGGCTATCGCTTGCCGGGGAACCAAACGCGATTTTATTGACCTTTATTTCATTTGTAAAGAAGGGATATCTCTGAAAGAAACTCTCTTGTTATATAACCGTAAGTACAAAACTCTGACTGCCAACCTGGTGCATATCCAAAAAAGTTTAGTTTATTTTGAGGATGCTGAAGAAGAAGAGATGCCCAAAATGCTAAAAAAAGTTGATTGGGAAAATGTAAAAGAATTTTTTGAGAGGGAAGTAAAGAAATTGGCAAAAAATAATTTCGAAAACAGGAGGTAGCGATGAGAAAAAATGTTGTGATATTTATGGTTATTTTTGTATTTTTGTTTCTCGGTTGCGCCAAAAAGAGTAAGGGAAGAGCTGCTTTAAAAATTAACAATTTTCAGATGACCGCAAAGGAATTTGAGGAGGAATTTAAGGAGGCAGGGGCAGGACTTTTAGGACCAAGGAATCAGAAGGAAACTTTTTTGGAGAATTTAGTTAATCGGAAGTTGATTCTACAGGAAGCAGAACGCCTGGGTTTAAATCAGGATAAAGGATTTCTTAAATCCATTGAGCGCTTCTATGAACAGACACTACTTAAAGCGGTTTTAGATAAGAAGAGCAATGAATTTGCTTCCCGTATACAGGTGAGTGAACAAGAGGTTGAGGCATACTATAAGGAGTTAAAAGAAAAGGGTTTGATTGAGAAGCCCCTTTCTGAGGTTTATAAAGAGATAAGATGGCAGGTTATAAGGAATAATCAGGAGCGGGCATTTAATAGTTGGGTGGAGAGTTTGAAGACAAAGGCAAAAATTGAGATAGATAAAAAAGCACTGGGGATAGAAGAGAGTTCAAAATCCAAGATGCAAAATTAAAGATGACAACAAAAAAATGTAAATATAGTAATTAAGATTATTTAGTTAGTGGCAATTTTTCTCTTTGAGATGCAATTTTAAATTTTATTTTTTAAGAAGGGAGGATGATTACTATGGAGAAGAGGATGATTCGGAGAAGGGTTTATTTTATTGAGAAGAAGTTTCAGTTGCGGTTTATTATTAAATTTTGTATTCTGGTTATTCTCGGTTCTCTGTTTATCGGGGGACTACTTTATGTATTTACCAGGGGGTCAACAACCGTGACCTTTGAAAATCTAAGGGCAACTGTTAAAACTACCGCCGATTTTCTTTTCCCCATTCTAATTCAGACGATTTTGGTCACGACAATACTCGTGGGTATTGCTACGATAATTTTGACCCTTTTTGTCTCCCATAAAATTGCAGGGCCTCTTTATCGTTTTAAGAATGAATTAAGTTCTGTGGGAAAAGGGGATTTAAGTCGCAACTTTCAGATTCGTAAAAATGACCAACTGCAGGATTTGGCTTTGAGCATGAATGAGATGATTAATAGGTTAAGAGAAAATTTTATGGAGTTGAAGAAACGCTACGCTATACTCAAAGAATCTTGGGATAAAGCGATAAAACCAACTATTTCCCACGATTCTCGGACAGTTGCAGAAATGGAGAAAACCATTGAGGAAATTAAGGAGAAATTAGAATATTTTAAAGTTTAGTACGCTAAAATTATCCCGAATTAAAGGATCCGAATAAATACAAATAAAAACACAAATTCACACCCATAAGAGAAACTAATAGGGGATATAAATTAACCCGCAAACTTATGCCTGTAAGAGATAGGCACCTAACGAGAGTTGTTTTTCATTCTATTTTATTTTTTATATTTCTTAACATTTCTGCTTATGCCGAGGAGAAAAGGATTGAGGGGAATTACTTTAATATCTATTATTACTACGGATTAAATCCTCTGGAGATAGCGCAAAGGCTAGATTTTTCTTCTCCGCACCTACAAATCGGCACCAATTACCTAAAGAATGGCTCCAATAATCCCGAAGCAATTCTTGCTAAGACCTTGGATGCATTATTTCTTGAAGTTTCTGATATTCTGGATATTCATCTTTATAGTTTCAAAGGTAGCTTGAGAATCCTGCGCGATTTCAAAACACTGGATTCAGAATTCTATAAACTTTACCGTATGAATCTTAAAGCCCCCTCTTTTTATATCTACGAAACAAATACCATCTATATCTCTTTGGATAATCTCAGAGTGGGTATTTTGGGACATGAAATAGCCCACGCAATTATGAATAACTATTTTGTGGTTCCACCACCAATGAAACTACAGGAAGTGCTCTCCGGATATGTAGAATATACTCTGCAAAAGAAATCCAGGTAAAATAAAATACCCACTTTTAACCTTTTGACAAACACAGACTTTTATGTCTTTGGAGGTGAGGCACAATGAAAGTGCATACCGAGTACCTTCTTTTTAATACGAAGGAGCGGTTTGAGTTAGTCAATATTACACCTAAAGTGGAATTGGCGGTTAAAAAGAGCGGTATAAAGGAGGGTTTGTGTCTTGTCAATGCGATGCACATCACTGCCAGCATCTTTATTAACGATGATGAAGAGGGGCTTCATGAGGATTTTAAAACTTGGTTAGAAAAACTTGCTCCTTACGGTAAGGATAAATATCAACACAATTTAAGCGGTGAGAATAACGGCGACAGCCATCTGAAACGGGCAATTATGGGAAGAGAAGTGGTAGTGGCTATAACGGGGGGAAAACTTGATTTTGGTCCTTGGGAGCAAATTTTTTATGGAGAATTTGACGGACAAAGACCAAAAAAAGTTTTGATTAAGATAATTGGGGGATAGAATAATGTAGATTACACAGTTTTTTAAACACAGATTACACAGATTCTAAGACACAGATTTAGGATAGCGATGAACACAAGTGTAAAGTCCAGATTAAACCAAACAATTCTATTACTTTCTATCCTCTATTTCTTTTTTTCTTCCGTTTCTACTTATGCACAAGAATTCAAAGCAATTGAATTTTCTCAAAAAGACCGCGTTCTTATCCTCGCTCCCCATCCTGATGATGAGGTTATCGGAACAGGAGGAGTAATTCAGAAGGCAATTAAATCCTTAGCAGAAGTTAAGGTGGCAGTTTTTACCAACGGCGACCATAACGAGTTGGCTTTCATTGTCTATGAAAAAAGACTTGTTTTTAGAAAGAAAGAATTTCTTCATTTGGGGGAACTAAGAAGGAAGGAAACAATTCAGGCAATGGAATTTTTGGGCTTAAAAAATAAGGATGTTATTTTTTTGGGTTATCCGGATAGAGGAACGATGGAAATTTTGACCAAATATTGGGGGGAAGTTTCTCCTTACAAAAATTTACTTACCCGTATTCCCAAAGTAATGTGTGGAGAATGTTTTTCTCCCGGCGCTCCTTATCTTGGTGAAAGCATCTTGAAAGATTTAAAGAATGTGATTTTAGATTTTAAACCTACCAAAATTTTTGTTTCTCATCCGATAGATACTAACCCCGACCATCGAGCTCTCTATCTTTTTTTACAAATTGCTCTTTGGGAACTAAACGGTCAGATAGAAAAACCCGAAATTTTTTCCTATCTTATCCATATTTGGGGCTGGCCTAAGCCAAGGGGCTATAAGCCTGAGCTGGAGATTGCACCACCCAAGAAATTAAAAGATAGTGATATCGATTGGTATAACATAGAGCTTTCTGAAGAGGAAATCAAGAAGAAATACGAAGCGATATTGCTCTACAAAAGCCAGGTAAAACCCTATCCCATTTATCTCCCCACTTTTGCCCGGAGAAACGAACTTTTTGTTAAACACTCATCTATTAAATTAAAGAGGGAAGATAGTCTATTATGGCACGGGTTTAAATTTCCGGGGGAGGAAGAGTACGTTGAAGGAGAGAATCCTCCGGAAAAAATTATCTCTGCTCTTGCTTGCGGTTCAGATAAAGAAAATTTCTTTGTTAAGCTTAATTTGAGAAGAAGAATAGATAAAGATTTTGGGATTTCTGTGTTTCTTATTGGTTATAAAACAAATGAAGACTTTTCTCAGATGCCGAAGTTAAAATTGATAATAGATATGAGTGGGGTCCGTGTAAAAGATAAAAAACACACCCTTTTTATTAAAGATGTTAATTTAAAATATGAGAATAAAAAAAGAACTATGGTGATTAAGGTACCTTATTCGGTCTTGGGAGACCCGGATTATATTCTTGCCTCCGCCAGTTCCCGTGTCCGCCTTTTACCATTTGATGAAACTGCTTGGAGAATTATAGAACTAGAGTGATGAAAGATATAGTAATTCGTGCCTATAGAAACGAAGACCGTAATTATGTAAGAAAAATTGCTTGGGAGACTGCTTTTATAGGAGAACCTGCAGACATTTTCTTTACGGATAAAGAAATTGTTGCCGATGTTCTGACTTGCTACTTTACTGATTACGAACCCGAAACCTGTTTTGTCGCGGAAAGAAAGGGTAAGGTTTTGGGTTATATATTTGGCTCTAAAGATGTGGCGAGGTTTAATCGGATGTTTTTACTTAAGATTTTTCCTAAAATATTGTTAAGATTTTTTTGTAGGTTCAGTTTTTTAAAGAAGAAAAATTTTCTCTTTATCTTTAGATTTATAAGGAGTATATTAAAGGGGGAATTTTTAATACCTTCTTTTATAAAGGAATATCCGGCCAATCTTCATATTAATATAGAAAAGGAGTTTCGTAATCTGGGGATAGGAAGGGTCTTACTGAATAGCTATTTGAAGCACATTCAAAATAATAGAATTTCAGGAGTCCATTTGGCAACTCTCTCGGAGAAAGCGAAAAAATTTTTTGAAAGGGAGGGTTTTAAACTCTTGCATGAAGGCAAAAGGTCTTATTTCAGGCATATTTTAGGTAAAGACGTTTCGTTCTATATTTATGGAAAGAGGTTTTAAAGAGGAGGATGAGATGGAATTAATGGAGGCAGTAAATAAAAGAAGGAGCGTAAGAAATTATCGGGATAGACCGGTTGAAGAGGAAAAATTAAAGAGAGTTTTGGAAGCGGGGAGGCTGGCACCTTCGGCAAAGAACCTTCAAGAATGGCGTTTTATTATCGTCCGAGATAAAAACAAGCGTTTGGAACTTATGTCTGCTGCCAAAGGACAGAAATTTGTAAGTGAAGCACCAATAGTAATTGTTGCCTGTGCAGTAAACACCGATTATAAGATGACCTGCGGACAGTATGCTTATCCGATAGATGTGGCAATTGCTCTTACGCATATAAGTTTAAAAGCGGTGGAAGAAGGTTTGGGGACATGTTTTATCGGTGCTTTTTATGAAGATAAGGTAAAAGAAATTTTATCTATACCCAGTGAGGTGCGCGTAGTAGAATTAATGACTTTAGGTTATCCTAAAGAAATTAACCCGACAATCAATAGAAAAGAGATGGAGGAGATAGTTTGCTATGAAAAATGGAATTTCTCAATTTAAAGAACTGGCGATAATTTCCGCAAGAAAAGCAGGAGAAATATTGAAAGAAAATTTTGGGAAGGTTAAAAACATTAAATCCAAAGGAAAAACGCAGTTGGTGAGCAATGTAGATTTAGAAGCGGAAAAGGTTATCATTGAGAATATAAAGGAGCATTTTCCTGAACATTCCATTCTTTCCGAAGAGAATCCACAATTAAATAATTCAGAATACAAATGGATTATTGACCCCTTGGATGGGACGCATAATTTTGTGAAAAATATTCCCATCTTCGGCACCTCTATTGCTTTGGAGTATAAAAACGAGGTGGTTTTGGGAGTAATTTATTTTCCTTTGGATGGGCGGTTATACTGGGCAGAGAAAGGGAAAGGGGCGTATTTAAACGGGAAGCGATTAAAGGTCTCCGACAGAAAATTATCCTCCGCCACTTGCGTTTATGATAGTTCTATCAGGTATAGCCCGGAAGAGATGTCCGTAGTCTTAAAAAATCTCTCTACAAAAGTTTTTAATATCCGGATGTTTGGTTCTACTGCAGAACATTTAGCACTGCTGGCGGAAGGGAGAATTGATTTAGATATTGAGTTCAATGACCAGCCCTGGGATTTTGCAGGAGGAGCTTTAATAGTAAAGGAGGCGGGAGGAGAATTTACCGACTTTAAGGGTAATCCTTGGCATTTGAAAATGCCCAATTATCTTGCTTCAAATGGAATTGTCCATCAAGAAGTTCTTGAAATAATACAGGGCTCGCTAAGGAAATAAGTTTTTTTGGTTTTATTGGTTTGTACATTTAGGTTGCTACGAACAAAACGAGTCCAACGCACTAAACAAACCAGACAACTACAAAAAGTAGATAATGTATCTATTAGACCTCTACACTAAGCTTTTTGGTTTTTGGGTGATTTTATTCGCCGGGCTTGCCTATTTCTTTCCTCAATTTTTTATTCCTCTAAGACCGGGGATGGATTGGTTTTTTGCTTTGACGATGTTTGGGATGGGAGTTGTGCTTGAGCCTAAAGATTTTAAGAATACTTTAAATTCACCCAAGATTCTTCTCTTGGGAACGGTTGCTCAATATAGCATAATGCCTCTTCTGGGATTTAGTTTAGCAAAGTTATTTAATTTACCCCCAGAGCTCGCTTTGGGGATAATCTTAACCGGCTCTGCTCCCGGGGCAATGTCTTCTAATGTGATTTCTTATCTGGCAAAGGCAGATGTTGCCTATTCTGTTTGCTTGACCACCGTTTCTACTCTGCTTTCTCCTCTTGCCACGCCAGGGCTTACTTATCTTTTGGCAAGGTTCATTTTAAAAATTAATTTCTGGAGAATGTTTTTAAATATTTTTTTGATGGTGGTATTGCCACTTTTTGTTGGTTTTGGGATAAAAAGTATTTTAAAGGGGAAAATTAAGTCGTTTATTAAAATCTTTCCGGCGATTTCTGTTACCTTTATCGTCTTTATTTGTTCTTTAGTGGTTGCGCTTAATCAAAGGTATTTAATGCTCCTTACCGCTTTAATAGTGCTTGTGGTTTTGTTACATAATCTTTTGGGGTACTTCTTAGGTTATGGGGTGGGGAAATTTTTTAGATTGAATATTTCACGACGAAGGACTTTAAGCATTGAAATCGGAATGCAAAATGCGGGACTGGGAGTAGTGCTTGCTTTGAAGCACTTTGGAGAAAAAAGTGCGCTTCCCGCGGGAGTATTTGTGATTTTGTCTGTTTTTACGGCTTCTTTGCTTGCTTCCTACTGGCATAAAAATTAATTTTTTCTTGCTAACAAAATGATGAGAATATAAAATTGGAGCGGCGCAATCTGTGTTTACAGAAAGAGGGGAGAATGGAAAGGGGGTAGAAATGGAAAAGGAAAAAAGTTTTGAAGAGTGTAAGGAGAAGCTTCTTCAGTCAATTGGAGAGTTTATGGAGGCGGTCAATCGGTTTCAAAAGGCATTGAACGATGCCCATTGGTATTTGGGTGAGGAGAAATCAAAAAATGCGGAGTTGCAACAAAAAATAGTTACCCTTGAAGAGCGAGTTAAAGAGTTAGAGCGAGAATGCGACTGCCTTCGTAAAGCACGCGATGAGGCAAACTGGTATTTGGGAGAAGAGCGAGCAAGAAGAGAAGGATTAGAGAAAAGAACTTAGGTGTATCCACCAAAGATAGAGAAATATAACTTTGGTGAAATTGTTATTGATGGTATTTTTTATGCCAAGGATGTAATTATCTATCCTCAGAAAATCAATCCGTCTTGGTGGCGAAAAGAAGGACACAGTCTGTTTATTGAGGATATAGAAGAAGTTTTAAAAGAAGAACCAGAGGTTTTGATTATCGGAACAGGTGCAGTGGGTTTAATGCAAGTTTCCGAAAAGGTCAAGGAGAAAATAAAAGCGCTAAACATAGAGTTATTAATCCTGCCTACAAATAAAGCCTGCCAGGAATATAATAAGCTTTCGGAAAAGAAAAAAACGATTGCCTGTTTACACTTAACCTGCTAAAGTTTTAACGGAAGTCTTTCTTCGCCTGAAGCACTAGGGAGAAGAAGGGCATTCTATACCCACTTGGTTTAAATATTGTTCAAAGGTTTCTACCCAATGGGTTAGGTGATTTAGTGCTTTGTATAAATCTTCTTTGAGAGAGAGAATTTCTTCTATATCCTTTATTCCGGTGGTAAGGGCGACATTGATAATTTCACTTACCGCTTTTCCTCCCAGCGTGATATTCAGGGGAAGAATTTTTTTATTAAGTATCTTTTCTTCAATGAATTTTATGCGTAAGTCTGCCTCAAGAATGCGTTTCATTAATTTTGGGTACCAGTATATTTGAGCATCTAACTTTTGAGACAGCTCAATGAGGCGATATTCTTCTTCTTCAGTAAGCGTTTCTTTCTCTTGGAGAGATAACATTTCTTCAAATTCGCTATCAGTCAATTCAACTTTTTGTAGAACTTCTTTTATTAGATATGTACTTCTCACAATACTTTTGATATAAACATCCCCGACCCAGAGGGGAAGGTTGTCTGTTTTGAGCTCTGTTCCGCTAATGTTTGCTGCTGAACTTAAAAGAGAGGAGATAACTGCGAGTGTTCTAAAATTTTGGGGATTTTTGTAATCTAATCCTGCTTGGACAAGATTTTTATCTCCGATGATGAAAATACTTAAAAGCGGAGGTGCGCGGGGATTATTTCCGAAAAGAAACCTTTGGTCTTCGGGTTTTAGTTCTCGATTAATTTTTTTAAATACAGCTGAATCCCTAATAATTATTATAAGGTCAAAGTCGTTGGGAGCATATATTTCTTCATCTGTATCCTGTGCTTTAAATCCCCAGAGAAAACTTCCTTCTAAACTGATACTTAATATTTTTTGTGCCACATCCTCAAAAGTTTCTCTTTGCAAATCTCCGGTAATTGCTCCCCGCAGGGTTTTATGTATAAATTGTGCAAGTTTATAAGGAAACTCTTCTAAGTCAAGAGAGAGCAATCGCTGTATAACTAATTCTTTTGCGGAGTCATTCAGTACCTGCCAGTAACAATTGTGGGCCTGAAGTGACTTGATTATTTCTCCTATTTGATAGGCCTCTAAACCCGGTCTTTTAGAAGAGACTTCTATAATCCAAGGTTGATATCCGCTTTTTGTTCTGCGTAATGAAGTAGAAGCTTTATCAAGAGAGGTTAAAAGGGTATTGAGGTCAGAAGTAGATGAAAATAGATAGGTTATGGAAGAAATTAATAGAAAAATAATAAAATACTTCCTCTTCATTTTTTATCCCTCTTATTAAAATATAACATATCCTTCGTATCTTTCAAGAGGGTGGGTTATTCTTTCATTTGACATCCTTTAAACTCCTTTGCTATACTTACTAAAAATAATAATTTTCGGCGGTCAAAAGGAGGGTTATTTTTTATGGAAGAAAAAGAAGCTTTAATGATTCTTAACTCTGTAGAAAGCATAGGTTTTCTAAAATTGAAACGCCTAAAAGAGACGGTGGGTAGTTTTAACAGAGTCTTTGCTCAAAGTGAAGAAGAATTGTGTAAAATTGAGGGTATAACTAAGAATTTAGCGATAAAGATTAAGAAGGCATTTAAAGAATTTGATTTACAGCGGGAATTAGCATTGGTTAAGGAAAAAAACATTACTCTTGTGAGTTTAGATGATGATGATTACCCCGAGAATCTAAAAGAAATTTATGACCCACCTTATCTTTTATATGTAAAGGGCGCTTTGAAGAATATAGACAAAAATGCGTTAGCCATTGTAGGGTCCCGCCTTGCTTCCTACTACGGTCTCTCTTTAGCGGAAAGATTTTCTTTTCTTCTTGCCTCAAGAGGGATAACCATTGTTTCAGGGTTAGCCCGCGGTATAGATACCCAGGCGCACAAAGGAGCTTTGAGGGCCAAAGGAAGAACTTTGGCGGTTTTGGGAAGCGGTTTGGTTAATATCTATCCCCAAGAGAATAAAAAAATCGCAGAGGAGATAGAAAATTCCGGTGCAATAATTTCAGAATTTCCTCTAAAACACCCACCCTTAAAACAGAATTTTCCCCGTAGAAACCGTATAATCAGTGGTTTGTCAAAAGGGGTAATTGTGGTGGAAGCAGGAGAAAGTAGTGGTGCTTTAATTACTGCAGATTTTGCTCTTGATGAGGGCAGAGAAGTATTTGCGGTTCCTGGAAAAGTAGATTCACCCACCTCCCGCGGGACGCACAGTCTTATAAAGCAAGGAGCAAAACTGGTTTCTTCGGTTGAAGATATCTTGGAAGAATTAAAACTTGACATCTTAGATTTAAAAGAAGAAAATAGTAAACCTGCCAAAATTCTTCCACTTGAAGAAAAAGAGGAAAAAATTTATCATCTATTGGACAACGAACCAAAATATATAGATGAAGTCAAAGAGGAAGCAGCATTAGAATTAACTGAACTGGCAAATATTTTAGTAAAGTTGGAGTTAAAAGGATTGATTAAACAGCTTCCGGGTAAAATGTTTGTGAAAAAGTAATAGGAATAATTTAGGGTAGAATTATTCTGCCACGGGAGAGGAAGTGATGGCAAAAGGACTGGTCATTGTTGAGTCACCCGCTAAAGCAAAGACACTGAATAAAATTTTAGGCGACGGCTACACGGTAGAATCTTCAATGGGGCATGTAATGGATTTGCGCGGTTCTTCTATGTCGGTGGAGATTGAGAATAATTTTAAGCCTCATTACAGCATCCTGCCGGGAAGAAAAAAGGTAATAAATAAGCTTAAAAAGACGGTAAAGGATGAGCCTTGCCTATATTTAGCAACCGACCCTGACCGTGAAGGAGAAGCAATCAGCTGGCATCTTTCTAATCTTTTAGGAAAAAATAAAACTATGCATCGAGTTGTCTTTCACGAAATTACTCCCGAGGCAGTAAGAGAGGCTTTTAAACATCCCACTACCATCAATATGAATCTCGTTAATGCCCAGCAGGCAAGAAGAATCCTTGACCGAATTGTGGGATATTCTTTGAGTCCTCTACTCTGGAAGAAAGTAGGGAGAGGTTTGAGTGCGGGAAGGGTGCAGTCAGTGGCAGTAAAATTAATTGTAGAAAGAGAAAAGGAGATTAAAAATTTTATTCCTCAGGAATACTGGGAAATTGAGGCGGAATTGAAAAAAAGAAAAATAGAACACCTCACCCCGCTGGTAGAGGGGAAAAGCACCCCTCCTCCAGAAGAATCATTTAAGGCGAAGTTAGAGAAGATTGGGGAAAACAAAGCAGAGATAAAGAATAGAGAAACCGCTGAGGATTTAGTAGAGAAGATAAAAAGAGAGAAATTTTTAGTAAAGAATATCGAGCTAAAACAGAAAAGGAAAAATCCCCAGCCTCCATTTACCACCAGTAAACTTCAACAAGAAGCATTCAATAAACTACATTTTTCTGCAGAGAAAACCATGCGCATTGCTCAACAATTATATGAAGGTATAGACCTTGGGAAAGAAGAAACTGTGGGTTTAATTACTTATATGCGCACGGACTCAGTGAGGGTTGCGGATTCTGCCTTAGAAGAATTACGGCGGTTTATTCAGGAGAGATTTGGAAAAGATTATCTACCGGATGTTTCCTATCAATACAGGTCTAAAAAATCTGCCCAAGAGGCACATGAGGCAATCCGCCCGACCTCGGTTTTGCGTGAGCCGGATAAAATAAAAGGATATCTTACTTCTGAACAGTTTAAACTCTACGAACTTATCTGGAGGAAGTTTGTGGCTTCACAGATGAACCCTGCAGTATTTGAGGTGATGAGCGTGGATATTCAAGCAGGAGAATATCTGTTTTCTGCCAGTGGCTCAAAGTTGCTTTTCCCGGGGTACTTAATTATTTATAAAGAGGATAACAACAATGAAAATATTCTTCCCATCTTAGAAGAGGGTGAGGAATTGTTACTTATGAATTTACTTCCTTCTCAACATTTTACTAAACCTCCACCACGCTATTCTGACGCAACTTTAGTAAAGGCTCTGGAAGAGGAGGGCATTGGTCGTCCATCAACATACGCTCCGATTATTCAAACCATAATTGCCCGCGATTATGTTCGTCGAGATAAAGGATATTTTTTCCCTACAGAGATGGGGATGATTGTTACCGAACTGCTTGAGGAATCGTTTCCTGACATCCTTAATCTGCGGTTTACCGCAGAAATGGAGGAAAAACTTGATGAGGTGGAAGAGGGTAGTGTGGACTGGGTAAAACTTTTGCATGAATTTTATGAACCTTTTAAGAGAAAACTTAACATTGCTCAGGTCTCTATGCGTAATGTAAGAAAAGAAACCATTGCTACTGACCAAGTGTGTGCAGAGTGCGGAAGGCCAATGGTGATTAAATGGGGCAGAAAGGGGAAATTTTTAAGTTGTTCTGGATATCCTGAATGCAAAAACGCAAAGACAATAACTACCGGCGTAAAATGTCCTCAAGAAGGATGTAACGGAGAATTGGTAGAGCGCAAATCGCGCAAAGGGTTTTTTTATGGATGTTCTAATTATCCCAATTGTAAGTTCACGGCACGCAAATTACCCGTGGTACAAAACACTAACTCCTAAAAGGCATTTTTGTTATAAAATAGGATTTTGAGGTTAAGTTTATAGAGCGATGGAACGTTATATAGATAAATTTCTAAATTATCTAAAAATTGAGAAAAATTATTCGGAGCACACTTTGATAAATTACACAATAGATTTGAAATATTTTTCTTCTTTTGTTGGAGAAAAACCCATTGAAGAGATAAATCACTTGGATATAAGAAGATTTTTAGCAGAGTTAAAAACAAAGAATTTCTCCAAAAAAACGGTTGCCCGGAGAGTGTCGTGTCTGAGAAGTTTCTTTAAGTTTTTGGTGAGGGAGGGATACATTAAAAATAACCCTGCCTTAGGAATGCGTGCTCCCAAGTTGGATAAGAAGCTACCTCTTTTTCTTACTGTGGATGAGGTAGCAAAATTAATAGAATCTGCCGAAAATGACCTTTCAGGTCTGCGCGACAGGGCGATTATGGAAACAATTTATAGCACAGGTATGCGGATTTCGGAATTGGTAGGTTTGGATGTCGAGGATATTGATTTTATTGGAGGAGCAGTTAAGGTGAGAGGAAAAGGTAAAAAAGAGAGATTTGTTCCCATTGGGGATAGAGCTTTGAGAGCAATAAAGACTTACTTAGAATCGCGTTTTCCTGTTTTTAAAGAACACAAAGCAGTATTTTTGAACAACCGCGGAAGAAGGATTACTGTGCGGGGGGTGCGCTTGATTCTGGATAAATATGTCAGGAGAACCGCACTGCGGGAGAAAATTTCCCCCCATGCTTTAAGACATTCTTTTGCCACGCATCTTTTAGAACGCGGAGCAGACTTAAGAGCAGTTCAAGAACTCTTAGGTCATGCCAATCTATCCACTACGCAGATTTATACCCATGTTACTGCTGAGCGCCTTAAGGCAGTTTATGAAAAGGCACATCCCCGAGCTTAAGTCATTTATTTGATGGTAAAGTTTCTCAAACCATAGGGTTTAAGATGTATATTTTTTATGATATAGTTTTTGCCTTTCTTTCTTTTTTTTATCTTACCTACTTAATCTACAAGAGAAAGTATCATCGGGATTTTCTTCAACGTTTGGGGATTTTCCCTAAAAATTTTTTCCAAAAAATAAAAGGGAAAAAAGTTGTTTGGATTCACGCGGTAAGCGTTGGAGAAGTGAATGCAAGCAGGTTTCTCTGGAAACTTTTGCGGGAGAGTTATGCGGATTATAAAATTGTTTTCTCCACGGTTACTAAAACGGGAAACGTTTTAGCCAGAAAATTTGCTTTGCCCGACGAGATAGTAATCTATGCGCCCCTTGATTTCAGCTTTATAGTGAGAAAAACTTTTCGAGCCATTAAACCTTCACTCTTGGTTGTTTTAGAGACAGAACTCTGGCCCAATTTTATTTTTCAAAGTTATATGCTCAAAATCCCGATGGTATTAGTTAATGCAAGGATTTCCGACAAAGCTTTTAGACGGTATAGATTGGTGAAGTTTCTCTTGAAACCGATTTTAAGAAGAATTAGTTTGGTTTTAGCGCAATCCCAGAAGGATAAAAAGAGATTTATTGATTTAGGGGTAAATCAAGAAAAAGTTTCCGTTACGGGAAATATGAAATTTGACGACACAGATTATGCGGATTCAAAAAAAGATTATACTGATTTAAGACGGAAATTAGGCATAGGAACAAAAGAAAAGCTTCTGGTGGCGGGAAGTACGCATAAAGGAGAAGAAAAAATTATTTTAGCGGTTTATAAGGAACTGCTCCTGGATTATCCTGATTTGCGATTAGTCCTTGCTCCCCGCCATCCAGAAAGAAGCACGGAAATAGAAAAATTGGTTATTAAAAAGAGGTTTTCCTCCATAAGATTATCTTCTTTAAATTATCAGTTGCCAGTTACCAATTACCAATTAACGGTTTTTATTCTTGATACCGTTGGTCAGTTGCGAAATTACTATATGATAGCAGACATTGTTTTTGTGGGAGGAAGTTTAACTAAGAAAGGAGGGCACAATATTATTGAACCTGCGGTTTTCTCTAAAGCGGTTATTTCCGGAAAATACTTTTTCAACTTTTTAGATATTTTTAAAGTTTTTCAGGAAAAAAATGCTGTTCTTGTTTGCGAAAATAAAAAGGAATTTAAAGACTGCATTATTAATTTGCTTGATGCACCGGCTGAAAGAGAAAGAATAGGTTTACTTGCTAAAGAAGTGGTTTTAAAAGCGCGGGGGGCAACTGCAAGGAACTTAGAGGCGCTATCCAAATACCTTGACAGGTAGTGATTTTCTGTGTTAATATACTAAAAAATGGAGGTAGATGATGGTCAAGTTTGAGAAAATTTCCGAAGAAAAAATTACACAGGCAATTGTTAGAGATTTTTCTGAAGAGTTTATTAAAAATACGCGGGTAGATGTGCTTATTGCCGGTGGTGGCCCTTCAGGACTTATGGCAGGTAAAAAGTTAGCCGAAGCAGGCGCAAAGGTTTTAATTATAGAGGCAAATAATTATCTCGGCGGAGGCTTCTGGAGCGGAGGATATTTAATGAATACTTTGACCGTCCGTGCCCCGGCGGAGAAACTCCTTGAGGAATTGGGTATTCCCTATAAAGAGGTAGAAAAAGGGCTCTTTACTACTCTTGCTCCCCATGCCTGTGCGAAATTGATTGCTTCTGCCTGTGATGCAGGATTAAGAATCCTTAATATGACGAAAGTGGACGATGTGGTTGTAAAGCAGGGAAATCGGGTGGCAGGTTTGGTAATAAATTGGTCGCCTGTTTCTACTCTGCCCCGGCAGATAAATTGTATTGACCCGGTAGCGTTAGAGTCTAAAGTGGTGATTGATGCCACCGGTCACGACGCGATAATATGCGAAGCTTTAAATAAACGGGGATTGTTGAAAATTAAAGGTATGGGTCCAATGTGGGTAGAGGCATCGGAGGATTTGATTATAGAAAAAACCGGAGAGGTTCATCCGGGTTTGATTGTTTGTGGGATGTCGGTAGCAACGGTTTTTGGTCTTCCGCGTATGGGCCCTACATTTGGAGCAATGCTTTATTCAGGAATTAAAGCTGCTGAAGAGGTTAAAAAATTGTTGTTTTTGGAAGAGATAAAGTCCAACACTATCGGACATAACTATAAAATATAACTTGCCTTCTTTGCTCTGTTTCCGTTACAGAGCATCTCTATAAAAGCGTGCCTCTCGCCTTTTCTGGTAAATGTCCCACCTCTGCCAAATAGGCGGGAGGCATCTGTGATGATAGTATATAATCCTACAATACACAAAGAAAGGAGGAGTCCATGAAGAAATTTTTTATGGCAGTAATTATTTTCTTATTAGTGGCGTTTGCTTTAGTAGTTATTTTGAAAGACACGATTGTTAAAGTGGGTGTTGAAAAAGGAGTAAAAATAGTAACCGGATTACGTTTACAGTTATCCAGTGTTAATTTAGAGTTGTTGAACACGCTAATTGATATAAAGGGACTTTTGCTTTATAATCCTATAGATTTTGAAGATAAAATAATGGTTGATATTCCCCATATCTATGTAAAGTATAATCTTTCCCAACTTCTAAAACGCAAAGTCCATCTTTACGAAGCAAGATTTAACCTTAAAGAATTTGTAGTTGTGAAGAACAAGGATGGTAAAGTCAATCTCGATGCCCTTAAGGTTGTTCAGGTACAAAAAGAAGGTAAAGGATCCCAAGAAAAGGCAAAGACCCCGCAAATCCAGATTGATAAACTTCAGCTTAAGATAGGCAAGGTTATCTATAAAGATTATTCCAAAGGACCAACTCCTGTCGTAAAAGAATTTAATATTAACCTTGATGAAACATATTCTGACATAAAAGACCCCAATGCACTGGCCACGCTTATCCTCGTGAAGGCGATGATGAATACTACCATTTCCGGGCTGGTTAATTTTGACCTTAGGGGCTTATCCACTACTCTGGGAGACACTCTTTCTAAAACAGAGTCCCTAATTTCCGATACTACCGAGAAGATAAAGGATAAAATAAAACTTCCCTTTGGAGGAAAGTAAGGCAAAAGTTTTTTTGTTTGCCCTTCTCATACCTTCTCCACCTCGTAGGTGGTCTTTTTCGCCTGCCATAAATCGTTTATTTAACGGCACTTATCTCAGCCGACTTTGGACACCTACGAGGTGGGGGAGGTTGGTTTGAGGTTCTAGGTTCTTTATACATTATTTTGGGCTTGACTGAAGGTTTAGAAAGGTATATTATTTATTCCTCAGCCACGAAGAGGTGGGTGGTGAGGCTGTACAGTGGTAAATAAGTTACGTTTGGCAGATAACAAGATAAAATAGAGGGTTGAAGATGAAAAAAAGAAGGAGTGGGTCAGCCCATCAGTTAAAGAAATAAAGATAAGTAAACAAGGAATAAAGTTGCAATGGGTAACGTGTCTGAAATGGAGTATGAATGAATGTAATTCTGTTTATGGGTGGCAAATTCGTTCATAAGTAAATTTGTAACATTAGATGGCCTAAGATTTATAATCCTCTTGTAAGTCGTCTCCCATTATTTTGTTAAACTCCTATTTATTTTTAACCTAATTTAAGTTTTTCTACCGGTTTGTTAAATTAACTTTTTCCTTGCCGATTTTTTTGCTTTATAGTAATATAAAATGCTACAAATATTTCCGGGCCCATAGCTCAGATGGTTAGAGCAGCTGACTCATAAACGATTTGAGATATTTTTCATAAGTAATTGATTTTGTTTGTAAATACAAACTCCATAAATAAGTTGCGGAGATTTTTTGTTTTAACCTATTTTAATAAATTTTAACCAATTTTAATGGTGTATAGACACTTTTTGGACACCAGCTACCCACCTTCCAGTCCACATTAATTTGGGCTTGACAATTTTCTTTAAAGTCCATAAAATATGAACTAATCGTTCA
>JAMWCW010000011.1 GCA_023819145.1 Candidatus Omnitrophota bacterium | reverse complement strand
TGGCAGTTGGTAACCCGAGAAGTTGATAAGGAAACTGCTAAGAGAAAATTGTTAGATTTAATTAAAAATGAATCAAAATTAGAACAGATAGACATTGCTCTTGATTTATTTACCCAATATTATGCCTTGCCTAAAGCAGAAATTATTCCTTCAGAACCTTTCTTATATCAAGCCGGAGATAGTGTATTCTTAGATTGGCTCAAATAACCCTCACTACCTCGTAGGTGGCCTTTTCCCATGCGAGAGCGTAAGGATAGCGTACCCAAACAACCAAATACTAGAGCATTAGGTTATCAGCATCCCAAAGTAGTGGTCCCGGAATATGAGAATAAAAGAGTTAGAACAGGAATTGGATAAGAATTTAGGGAGAATGAAATACTGGGCAAATTACCTGAGCGGCTTACAGCAGAAAAAATAATCCACCGTTTTTGATAAAGAATTAGTTTTCTTCTACCAAAAACTACTCTTAAATTTACTTAAAGCAATCTTCCTTTTTATTCTTGACTGTAAACTGTTAAAGGAATATTATATCTCTGGAAGGTCGAAGGATTGGCTCCCAGAGAAATTAGCGAAAAGAAAATAAGAGGAAAAGCAAAATCCTTCATCCTCAGCGAAGGGTAAGAGGTTAAAGAATAAGATACTCTTTTGTTTAAGGAAAAAGAGGAAATTAAGCGATTAATGAGTAAAAATTCCACAATAAATTTCTTATGAAAACAAATATTTTTAGGGAATTTGTGCCTACAATATTTAACGTCTTCCTTACTCTGGGATAGATAGTACCCTTTTTTATCCTCTATAGTTTAAGATACCCTTTTTGTAAATACCGGACATCCTACAGCGTGTTTTTGATAGCCTTTATCATTAGCCCTGTGGTAAGCGCGTTGTTTAGTTTACCGGGCGTGCGTTATGCTTTATGGATTAAACTGGAATATTGGAAGAAATACTTGCTTCTGGGATTAATTTACGCGGTGAATATTATTACCATCCTTACGGTAACATTATTTTTAGACGCAAAGGGCAAGTTAGATTATTTTGGAGCAGATGCGGAGGGAAGTTTTGGAATGTTGTATATTCCTTCAGCAGGGGTATATTTTTTGTTGGTTTTTTGGTAGGGATTGTGAAAAAGTTATGTTCCTTCAAAGAAAGGAGATAATATGCAGAGAGGCGAGAGGATAGGAATTATTGCCGGAGCAATGGGCTCTTCCTTAGGAACGATGTTGTGGTTAGTGATTCTCGGAGTTTTGATAAAGTCGGTTGTTTTGATAATTTTACCTCTCATAGTTGTCTTGGTTTCTGTTACTGGTGTGGCTAAGCTTTATAGTATGAACCCCGAGAGAAAACTTTCAATTATCGGGATTTTGATTACTTGGCTTATTTTCTGGAACGTTATCTTGCTTAACTATTACTATGATAAAATACCCCAGAGTATCGGCAATATAACTACGGCAAAGAGCAATATACCGCTGGCAGAGATTAATTGTATGCTTGCGCTGTTTTTTATTATCGGATGCGTGTTTATGGTGAAGGATATTGTATCCCTCACGGATAGAAGCTCTTCTTTGAAATAATTCCCTTCTTTCCTCTAAATTAAAGAAGGTGTTTTTCAGGAATCTTTTTTATCCCAAAAAAATCTGTAATTAGCTTTTAATTGCTAAACGATTATTAGCTTAGGGCATTGTCCCCCAATCCTTCCGTGACAAAGCGTATTTTTATCTGGTTACAGATATTTTCCTGCCAGTCCATTTTTTGTGTTATTGGTTAGTGTTATTACCCAGATTATTAAGAGATAAAATTTAGGGGCTACTCCCATTTTATTACCTCTAATTTATTTGACATTTGGAGAGTTATTGTGTTAAATTATTCAGAATGCTTGAAGAAAATTTAAGAGAGATTTTTACCAAAATTGAAGCATCTTGCAAAAGAGTAAAACGCGATTCTAAAGAAATAACTCTTGTGTGTGTAACCAAGGGAATAGGATTAGAAAAGATTAGAGAGGTAGTTAAATTAGGAATGTCGGATATTGGAGAGAATCGTGTTCAAGATGCACTTAAGAAATTTAATGAATTATATTCTGCAGATGATAGGTCACAGGTAAACATTCGTTGGCACATGGTAGGGCATCTTCAAAGAAACAAGGCCAAATACGCGGTGCGCATCTTTGATTTGATTCATTCTGTAGATAGCTTTAAACTGGCAGAAGAAATAAATAAAGAGGCGGAGAAAATCAATAAGATTCAGAATATCCTTATTCAGGTAAATACCTCAGGAGAGAAAACTAAATTTGGGGTAAATCCCGAAGATTTATTTTCTTTGGCAAAAGAAATACTTAAGTTCAAGCATTTAAATTTAAAAGGATTAATGACCATCGCTCCTGAGGTGGAAAATCCCGAAGACACACGCCCCTATTTTAGAAAACTAAGGGAACTTTTTGATGAATTTAACCATTTAACTAATTACCAATTAACCATCCTTTCCATGGGAATGTCTCAAGATTTTGGAATTGCTATTGAAGAGGGGGCAAATGTGTTGAGAATTGGAAGAGCAATATTTAAAGGTGAACCCCCGGATTTAGAGTTTATATGAAAAAGGTGGGAATCATTGGTTATGGGAATATGGGAGAGGCGATTGCCGAAGGGTTAAAGAAAAGATTTAACTTAATAATATTTGATAGGGATTTAAATAAAACCCAAAAATTAAAAAGAATTTCTGTGGCGGAGAATGTTCAAGCTTTGGTGAGAGAGTGTGAGGTGATTATTTTAGCGGTAAAGCCACAGGATTTTCCAGAATTACTGGAGAACATAAAGAATTTTTCGCAAGGCAAATTGTTTCTTTCTATCGCCGCTGGAATATCTACAGAATATATAGAGAAAAAATTACCTGGTGTACGAGTAGTTAGAGTAATGCCCAATTTAGGAATAAAAATAAGAAAATCAGTTACCTCTGTTTCTAAGGGTAAAAGTGGTCAAGATAAAGATTTGGATTTTGCGAAGAAGTTGTTCTCTTATTTAGGGGTAGTAAAAGAAATTGATGAAAGTCTAATGAATAAAGTAACTGCAGTTTCTGGAAGTGGGCCAGGGTTTATTTTTTATTTTCTGGAGAACAGAGCAAATTTTCCGCTCAAGTTTAAAAGAAGTGTAAAAGTATTTTTTATAAAGGAATTGAAAAAAGGAGCGGAGAAAGTTGGTTTTAACAGGGAGGAGGCAAAATTTTTAGCAGAAGAAACTGTTGATTCAAGTTTCTTACTTTTGAAAAAGACAAAGATCCTTCCCCGTGACTTGAGAATAAAAGTAGCTTCCAAGGGAGGTACCACAGAAGCAGGTCTTAAAGTAATGTATGATGGCGGAACCTTTGAAGAGGCAATAAAAGCGGCGGTAAAAAGAGCAGAAGAATTGGCAATGAAATGAACTCAAATAGCAAATTCATTTTAGAGTTTAGAATTTTATTTCTGCGATGAGAGTAGGAATAATTGGAGGAAGTGGTTTGTATCGGATTGAAGGGCTAAAGGAGAAGGAACGTGTTTCCTTGGATACTCCTTTTGGTAAGCCTTCGGATAACTTTGTCCTTGGGGAGTTAGAAGGAAAAGAGATTGTTTTCTTGCCTCGTCATGGCATAGGACATCGTATCCCTCCCAGTGAAATAAATTATCGGGCAAATATCTATGGAATGAAGAAGTTGGGAGTGGAAAGGATTATCTCCGTTACTGCTTGCGGAAGTTTGAAAGAAAATATAAAGCCTTTGGATTTTGTGGTTGTGGACCAGTTTGTTGACCGCACACTACATGCAAGAGAGATGACTTTCTTTGACCAATTTGTGGTGCATGTGGGTCTGGCTCAACCGGTATGCAAGGAATTGTTTGCTTTGTTGTTTGCAGTGGGGAAGGAAGTTTTGGATAAAGAAGGCAGAAAGATTCATCAAGGCGGAACTTATATCAATATGGAAGGGCCTGCTTTTTCTACCCTTGCCGAATCAAAACTTTATCGGAGTTGGGGAATGGATGTCATTGGGATGACCAATATGGCAGAAGCACGTTTGGCAAGAGAAGCAGAGATCTGTTATGCTACCTTGGCAGCGGTAACCGACTTTGATTGCTGGCATCCTGAATACGAAACGATTACCATTGAAATGGTCTTAAGTAATCTGCAGAAAAACATCGAAAATGCCAAAAAAATTATCTCTTTATTAATTAAGCACATTCCCGAAGAAAGAAATTGTCCCTGTAAACATGCCTTGAAAGATGCGATTGTAACGGACAAGAGACTTATTCCTGAAAATGTAAAAAAAGATTTGGAAATTATTATCGGAAAATATGTCAAATAAAATTGATTACAAACAGACTCTAAATCTTCCCCAGACCGAGTTCCCCATGAAGGCGAGTCTTCCGCAGAAGGAACCGCAGATTCTGAAATTCTGGGAAGAGATTAACCTTTATGAAAAGTTAAGGGAGTTGAGGAAAGCCAATCCCCGATACATTCTTCACGACGGTCCTCCCTATGCCAACGGCGATATTCACTTAGGGCATGCTTTGAATAAAACTCTGAAGGATATAGTGGTGAGATTTTATACCATGAAGGGTTTTGATGTTCCCTTTATCCCGGGATGGGATTGTCATGGGCTCCCCGTTGAGCATCAGTTATTTAAAGAATTGGGAATTACCAAACACGAAATCTCTCAGGTGGAATTTCGAAAAAAGGCGCACCAGTACGCATTGCGGTATGTAAATATTCAGAAAGAAGAATTTAAACGTTTAGGGATTTTGGCAGACTTTTTCCATCCCTATCTTACTTTAGAACCATGCTACGAGGCAGCGATTATCCGGAGTTTTGCAAAATTGGTGGAAAAGGGGTTTATCTATAAAGGAGTGAAACCGGTTAACTGGTGTATAAATTGTGAAACCGCTTTGGCCGAGGCGGAGGTAGAATACGAAAATCATACCTCTCCCTCAATCTATGTAAAGTTTGAAGTAGGTTCTAAAGAACCAATTACCAATTACGGATTACCGGATACAAAATTCTCTTTTCTTGTTTGGACAACCACTCCCTGGACACTTGTTTCTAATGTTGCGGTAGCCTTAAATCCTGAGTTTGTTTATTGTTTAGTAGATACCGAAAAAGGGATTCTTTTAATGGCAAAAAATAGGATTAATTTTCTTCGCGAAAAGATTGGTTTTGAAAAATTTGAAGTCCTTACTGAACTAAAAGGTTCCTCATTAGAAAGATTGTCTTTGAAACATCCGTTCTTTGAGAGAAACGCGGAGGTTATTTTAGCAGATTTTGTTTCTCATGAGGAGGGGACAGGTTGTGTGCATATTGCACCGGGGCATGGGGAAGAGGATTATCAGGTAGGTAAAATTTATAATTTTCCGGTAATTATGCCTTTAGATGAACACGGCGTTTTTACGAAAGAAGGGGGTAAGTTCTGTGGTTTAGATGTTTACTCTGCTAATCGCAAGATTATTGAAGAATTGAAGGAAAGTGGTAAATTAGTCTGGGAAGAAAAGATTGAACACTCTTATCCTCATTGCTGGCGCTGTAAGAAACCAGTGATTTTCCGTGCCACAAATCAATGGTTTATGAAGGTTGACCATACGTCTTTAAGAAATCGGGCTATTGAAAAGGTAAAGACTGTGCGTTGGGTTCCGGCGATGGGAGAGAATAGAATTGTTGGTATGCTACAGACAAGGCCTGACTGGTGTCTTTCTCGTCAGAGGTATTGGGGAGTTCCGATTACCGTTTTTTATTGTGGAGATTGCGGAGAGGCACTTTTAGAATATGCAGTAATTATGCGCATCGCCGATTTGTTTGAGAAAGAGGGTGCCGATGTCTGGTTTAGAAAGGAAGTAAAAGAGCTTTTGCCTCCTCAAGCAAAATGCCCAAAATGTAAAGGAGAGAGTTTCAGGAAGGAAACGGATATTTTAGATGTGTGGTTTGAATCGGGGGTTAGCCATCAGGCAGTTTTAAAAAGTGAGAGGGGATTGTCTTTTCCTGCAGATTTGTATCTGGAAGGGTCTGACCAGCATCGGGGATGGTTTCAAACTTCGCTTCTTACCTCAATGGGCATTGCTGAAACTTTTCCTTTTAAAGCAGTGCTTACCCATGGGTTTGTGGTTGATGGCGAAGGGAGAAAAATGTCTAAGTCCTTAGGCAATGTTATTTCTCCCCAAGAGGTTATCGATAAGTTTGGAGCAGATATTCTAAGGCTCTGGGCAATTTCTTCTGATTTTACCGAGGATATGAAGATATCAGAAGAGATTGTAGAGCGTGTTTCGGGGGTTTATCGCAAATGGCGCAATACGGCAAAATTCATTTTAGGAAATCTTTTTGACTTTGACCCTGATAGAGATAAATTAGATTACAATCTCCTGCTTCCCATTGATAAGTGGGCTTTGGCGAAGGTGGAGGAGTTACTAAAAGATGTTTTGTCCGCATATCGGGATTTTGATTTTCACAGAGTATATAGATTGATTTATCAATTCTGTGTAATGGAAATGTCAAGCATCTATCTGGATATAGTCAAAGACCGTCTTTATACTTTTTATAAAGATTCTCGAGAACGACGTTCTGCCCAGACGGTTATATACGAAATTCTCAATATCTTACTGAGAATCTGGGCTCCGCTTATGCCTTTTACTGCTGAAGAAATTTGGAAGTATTTTCCGCGTGAAAATAAATTAAAGGATTTTGTTTCTGTACATATGCTATCAATGTCTGAAGTGAATAACCTTTGGCTCGATGATTCTCTGTTGGAAAGTTGGGGTCCAATTTGGAAGATGCGTGATGTAGTTATGCGGGCGATAGAGAAAGAAAGGATGGAGAAAATTATTGGCGATTCTCTGGAGGCAAGTCTTGTATTCTATGTAGCGGAAGAAAAAATGTATCGTTATTTAAAAAATAAAGAACTTGCAGAATTAATGGAGATTTTTTTGGTTTCTGAAGTAAAGATAAACAGGGTAGATAAGATTCCTCCAGAGAGCTTTAGGGATGAAGAATTGTTGCCAAATTTTGGAGTAGAGGTGAGAGAGGCAAGTGGGAGTAAATGTCAGAGATGCTGGAATTATAGAATAGATGTGGGCAATAATCCTGAATATCCTGATATCTGCGTTCGCTGTGTAAGAGCTATGGAAATGAATAAAAGATGAAAACTATATTCTAAAGAAGGAGGTTAACAGCATGGCTAAGAGCAAGGTTTTAACTCAGAAAGAGTTGAAAGATTATACTCGGGTATTACTTAAGTTGAGAGAAAAAATTTTGGGTGACATGCGCACGCTTACGAAAGATACTTTAGATAAATCCCAGAAAGATGCGGCGGGAGATTTATCTGGATATTCCTACCATATGGCGGATGTGGCTTCCGATACCTTTGAACGTGAATTCTCCTTAGGGCTGGCGGCTAATGAACAGAAACTGCTCTATCAGATTGAAGAAGCCTTGAAACGTATCGAATCCCGTGAATATGGATTCTGTTTGATGTGCGGGGAGAAGATTACCAAACAGAGGCTGAAGGCAATACCCTATGCCCAGTATTGCATAAAATGTCAGAGCAAAAAGGAGAAAGAAAGGTAACTCCTCAATTGGTCTTTTATTTTTTGTTATTTCTAGGGGTTTTTTTTGTCGACCAATTGCTTAAAAAAAGTGTTTCTTCATTTTTCTTGCCCGGAGAAGGGTTTCCGGTAATTAAAAACATATTCCATATTACTCTCGTTTTTAATAAAGGCATTGCTTTCGGAATGTTCCAGAACATTCCTTTGTTTTTTCTCATTATTCTTATATTAATATCCATATTTTCCTTTTTAAAATACAGGCCCTATACAAGGGGAAAGAAATTGGCAATTTCTTTGATTAGTGCAGGCACGTTAAGTAATCTTTTAGACCGCATAAGATTTGGTTATGTTGTTGATTATCTTGATTTCCGTATCTGGCCAGTATTTAATCTTGCAGACGCCTCAATCACTTTGGGAATAGTTTTGTTCATTTGGAAAATATTTAATAAGGAACAAGAGATAATATAAAGCAGAATGGCTGTTCTGTTTCGTTGGTTATCTTTATTATGTACCCTATAATTTTCCATATTGGTCCTTTAAGCATATATTCCTATGGCTTAATGCTTGCCCTCGCTTTTATCATCTCCACCTCACTTGCCAAAAAAAAGGCGAGGGAAGAAGGCTTTAGCCCCGATTTAATTATTAGCCTTTCTGGTTATCTCCTCCTTGGGGGGCTTATTGGTGCGCGGATTGCTTATGTATTGCTTAATTTAGAAGAGTATAAAAATTATCCCCTACAGGTTTTTATGCTCCAGAGAGGTGGATTATGTTACTATGGTGCTCTTTTAGGTGGGTTGGTTGGAGGAATAATTTTTCTAAAAAAATATAAGATTTCTTTCTCAAGAATTTCTGATTTTATTAGTCCTTATATCTCACTCGGACAAGCAGTGGGAAGAATAGGTTGTTTTTTACGGGGCTGTTGCTATGGGAAAGAGACCTCTTTTTTTATCCGCATCAGATTTCCTGAAGAATTGATTTATCGACATCCTACCGAACTCTATGCTGCGTTGTTAAACTTTCTAATTTTTCTTGTTTTAAGTAAGCGCTATAAAAAGAGGAAATTCAGAGGAGAGATTTTTTTACTTTATCTTATGCTCTATTCTGCAAAGAGATTCTTTCTTGACTTTTTAAGAGGGGACCTTCCACCTCTATATTTTGGCCTTACCATATTTCAAAGTATAAGTATCTTTGTTTTTGTTCTGACGATTATCCTTTATTTTAAAGGAAGAATGCGATTCCAGAAAGATGATGGGAAAGGATTTTAGACCAGAGCCGGCAGAGGAAGGGATGCGGATAGATATTTATCTCCATAAGAAAATTATTCCACAGGTTTCGCGACAGAAAATTCAAATGATGGTTAGAGAAAAAATGGTTTTAGTAAATAAAATTCCCGTGAAGTGCCATTATAGGATAAAAAAGGGAGATTTAATTCATATAGAACTTCCAGAGTTTAAAGAACCGGACATTGAAGCCGAGGATATTGTTTTAGATATTGTTTTTGAAGACGGACATCTTCTGGTCGTTAATAAACCTGCGGGAATGCTTGTGCACCCTGCGGGAGGAGTATTTTCGGGGACTTTGGTTAATGCTTTACTTTATCATGCGAAAAATCTTTCTCGTTTGGGAGGGAAATTTAAACCCGGCATAGTCCATCGTTTAGATAAGGATACTTCCGGTCTTCTTGTGGTAGCAAAATCTGATTCCATTCATTTGGGGCTTGCTCAACAGTTCAAGGAACACTCCATCTATCGTCGTTATATCGCTATTGTAAGAGGAGTTGTTGAGTTAGACGAAGGAGAAATCGATGTTCCTGTGGGAAGGCATCCACGGAATAGGCAACTCATGGCAGTAGATTTTGGTAATGGCAGAGAAGCAAAAACTATCTATCGTGTGTTAAGACGATATACTGATTATACTTTGCTTGAAGTTTATCCTCTTACCGGCAGAACCCATCAGATAAGGGTGCATCTGAGTTATTTAGGTTATCCTGTATTGGGTGACGCGGTGTATGGCAAGAACTCAAAGTTAATTACCCGACAGGCACTTCATGCCAAGGAAATTGGGTTTAAACACCCCTATACAAAAGAAAATCTTAGATTTTCTTCTTCTTTACCCACAGATATGCAGAAACTTGTTCCCAATTATAATATAAAAAATGGCGAAGATAGGATTATTTAGAAAAGTTAATATTTCGAGTATCTTTATTATTGCAGTACTCCTTACCACGCTTGTATACTTTATTTCTCTAAAGGAAAAAGAAAGAAAATTGAGAATCGGCCTTCAGGAAAAACTCAATAACATTTCCAGCGAAAAGATAGTCAAGGAAGAAGAATTGAACAAATTGAATGCGGAAAAGATGGCCTTAGAAGAGAACGTGAGTAGTTTAAAGGAGAAAATTGAGAATTTGACAAGCGAATTGAGTAAAGAAAAAGATGCCGGGCTTGAGCTTTCAGAGAAACTTAGAGAAAGGGAGAAGGAGGCAGAAAGGCTCAAAGCAGAGCTCAATAGTTTAAGGAAGGAAAAAGAGTTGATGGAGATAAAAATTAAGGATGCAGAAGAGAAGATAAAAGGGTTGGAAGTTTCGCTTGTCCAATTACAGACAATTAAATCTGAACTTGAACGGAAACTGGATAATATTATGAGTAAACGGTTGGAGGTAGAGTTAGAGAAAGTGGTAGTAAAAAAGCCGGCCTCTCTGGGTGTGGGAAGAATTCTGGCAGTAAATAATCCTTATGAATTTGTAGTAATCAGTCTAGGGAAGGAACAAGGGATGGAGGTAGGAATGATTTTGGGGATTTATCGCGGGAAAGAGCTCATTGCCAGAGTAAGAATAGAGAAAGTTTACGAGAATATGTCGGTAGCGGATATTGTTTTTGAAACTGCAAAGGGGATTATTCGGGAAGAGGATGTTGTAAAATTTATTTCTTCCGAGAATAAAGAGTAAAGTCATGTTTGAGATTATGCCTATAGAACATCTTGAAGGAGAACTGATTATGCCGGGAGACAAGTCCATTTCTCATCGCTTAATAATTTTATCTTCCCTTGCCGATGGCGATGCTTTGGCAGACAATTTCCTTATCAGCGATGATTCCCTACGCACGATGGAAGCTTTCAGAAGAATGGGGATAGAGATAAATATAGGAGGAAGGAATATCAAAATTACAGGGAAGGGATTGAGAGGTTTAAAAGCTCCTCAAGAGGCACTCTATATGGGAGGTTCAGGGACATCTTTGCGGCTTATTTTGGGGGTACTGGCAGGGCAAAAATTTAAAACTACTTTATTGGGAAATGATTCTCTTTCCAAAAGACCAATGAAAAGGGTGACTTTTCCTTTGAGAGCGATGGGAGCAAAAATAGAAGGTCCGGAGGATGCCGATTTTCTTCCTTTGACTATCGAAGGAGGAGATTTAAAACCCATTGTTTACAAAATGCCCATTGCCAGCGCACAGGTTAAATCCGCCATTCTTTTAGCGGGACTCTATGCCAAAGGAGAGACAAAAGTGATTGAACCTTTTATTTCTCGTGACCATACCGAACGCATTCTTAAATTGTTTGGTGCAGAGTTTAAAAAAGAGGGCTTAGTGAATACTATTTCTGGTTGGCCAAAACTTAAGGGAATGAAATTTTACATTCCGGGAGACATTTCCAGTGCAGCCAATTTTATTGTTTTAGCTACATTAGTTAAAAAAGCTCATCTCCTCATTACCTCAGTAGGATTGAATCCTACGCGCACCGGAATAATTGATGTGCTGAGAAAAATGGGAGCGAGGATAGAGTTGAGGATAAAAGAAGAAAGTTTAGCTTATGAACCTTTTGGTGATATAGAAGTAAGGAATTCTTCTTTGAAAGGAGTAAGAGTTACTAAAGAAGAGATTCCTCTTCTTATCGATGAAATACCCCTTTTAATGGTGGCAGGATGCTTTGCTGAAGGGATAACCTATATTGAAGGAGCACAGGAGTTAAGGGTAAAAGAAACTGATAGAATAAATTCGATGGTTACAAACTTGAAAAATATGGGAGCCAATATAGAAATGGAGGGAGATACGATTATTATTAAAGGCGGATCTCCCTTAAAAGGCGCCCAAGTGAGTAGTTATGGAGATCACCGTACTGCGATGAGTATGGTAGTGGCAGGTGCGCTTATCCCCGGAAAAACCGTTCTAAATGAAACAAATTGCATTAACAAATCCTTTCCCGAATTCTTTGAACTACTGAAGCAAATAGTTAAAAGATGATGAATATTCCCGGTTTTCTGCATTTTAGAAGACTAATTCAACAATTTCCGATTATTCCTGTGGCAAAAATTATTCCGTTAGAGATTTCTCCTCTACAAATATGTGAGGCAATTGCGGGAGAAGATTTTTCTTTTTTTCTGGATAGTGCGCGTTTTCATCATCGGACGGGAAGATTTTCTTTTCTTGGTTTTAGCCCTTTTATGGTCTTTAAGAGCAAAGGGGAGAGTATCGAGTTTTTTAAAGGAAGCGATAAGGAAATCATTACCCATGACCCTTTGCATAGACTACGTGAGATTTTTTCTTCATTCAATTCGCCTAAATTTGATGATTTCCCCCCATTTACAGGTGGAGCCGTAGGTTATATTGCTTATGATGCGGGAAGGCTTTTTGAGCGCTTGCCCAATTTGGCAATTGATGATTTAGAATTACCGGAAGTGTATTTAGGTTTTTACGATACGATAATTGCTTTAGACCATTTAGAAAGTAAAATTTTTCTCATTGCTAACGCTTTTGCACAGAAAGATATTGGTAAGGCATACGAAGATGCACAGGAGAGGATTGAGAAATTGCACCAGAAAATACAGAGTATGCATTCGAAATCATCAGAGATTATACTGGATATTGTTTATGGAGGAGAAAATGCTTTAAAGATAGAATCAAATTTTAGCAAAGAGGGATTTGTAGAAATAGTTAAAAGGGCTAAAGAATATATAAAAAAAGGAGATATTTACCAAGCGAACTTATCCCAGCGATTTTCCGTAGAGACAAATGTTGAACCATTTTTTCTCTATAGGATATTGAGAGAAATAAATCCCTCTCCTTTTGCTTCTTATCTAAATTTTCCTGAAGTAAAGATTATTTCTTCCTCTCCCGAAAGGTTATTGAAGGTCGAAGATTGTTTTGTGGAAACACGACCTATTGCTGGAACCCGTCCGCGCGGAAAAGATTATTGGAATAACCTTGAGTTAAGAGCAGAGCTTATTTTGAATGAAAAAGAACGGGCAGAACATCTTATGCTTGTGGATTTGGAGAGGAACGACTTGGGGAGGGTTTGTAAATATGGTTCGGTAAAAGTGGATGAATTTATGGCTTTGGAAGAGTATTCCCATGTGATGCACATCGTCTCTAATGTCTGTGGGAGGCTTAATGAGGGTAGAGATAGATTTGACCTTATTCGCTCTGCTTTTCCCGGCGGGACGATTACCGGGTGCCCTAAAATACGCTGTATGGAGATTATTGAAGAGCTTGAGCCCGTAAGAAGAGGTATCTATTGTGGTTCTCTGGGTTATATTGGTTTCAATGGAAACATGGACCTTAATATTGTTATTCGCACCCTTGTGCTTACGAAAGGCAAGGCGTATATTCAGGCTGGGGCAGGAATAGTTGCTGATTCTGACCCTTTGCGGGAATATTATGAGACCCTTTACAAAGCAGAAGCATTGCTGAAGGCAATTAAGATTGCTGAAAAAAATGCAAGTTACAGATTACAATTTACAAAATAATATACTCCTTGATTTTGGATACAATGTTTTTGAGAGTATGCGAGTTTATGAGGGAAAGATTTTTTGTTTAAAAGAACATTTCAAGCGTCTTGAGGAATCGGCTAAAACATTAAAAATTGATTTACCTTATTCAAAAAAAGAATTAAAAACAATAGTTTTAAGAGAATTTAAGAAAAGCGGAATAGAAAACGCATATGTTCGTATAAGTATTGATTCTAAGCATAAGCTTAATGTCATTGTAAAACCTGCTAAGAGTTATTCACCGAAGCTATATCAAAAAGGAGTTGAGATAGTTACAATAACGATGAAAAAAGATTTGGTTTCTGCTCTCTTTTCTGAAGCAAAAACGGGGAATTTTTTAAATGGAATTTTAGCAAGAATGGAAGCAGGAAATTTCTTTGAGGCAATACTTATAAATCGCGAAGGTTTTATCACTGAAGGAACGGTAAGTAATATTTTTATGATAAAGAATAATGTTTTATTTACTCCACCTATATTTTTAGGAATTTTACCTGGAATTACGCGTAAAGTTGTTATGGAGTTAGCTAAAGATGTAGGTTTAGGATTAAAGGAAGCTATCTTTACAAGGCACGAGCTTTATAATGCGGATGAAGTTTTTTTAACCAATACTTCGATAGAAATTATGCCGGTGAGATATGTGGATAAAAGGAAAATCGGTAGTGGGCTTTTTAGAAATACAAATAATTTAAGAAAAAGATTTATAGAGAGGAGGCGAAATGATTAATATGAGAAGGGCGTTGATAAGTGTTTCGGATAAGAGAGGTATTGTGGAGTTTGCCAGAGGATTGGAAGAATTGGGAATTGAGATTCTCTCTACCGGAGGAACTGCAAAACTTTTGAAAGAAAAGGGGATAAAAGTCAAGGAAGTTTCAGAGTATACAGGCTTTCCTGAAATGTTAGATGGGAGAGTCAAGACTTTGCATCCCAAAATTCACGGCGGGATTTTGGCAATTAGGGACAATAAGAAGCATATGGAAGAGATAAAGAAGCAAGGATTTGAAACGATTGATTTGGTGGTGATAAATCTTTATCCTTTTGAAAAAGTCATTGCTCAGGAAGAAGTTGTTTTAGAGGAGGCCATTGAGAATATCGATATTGGCGGACCATCGATGTTGCGTTCTGCAGCGAAGAATCATAAATATGTGGGGGTAATATGCAATCCTGAAAGATATACTGAGATTTTGGCAGAGTTAAGAAAAAATGGAGGGAATCTTTGTGAAGAAACAAAATTTAAACTTGCGGTAGAGGTTTTTCAAAGGACTGCTGAGTATGATAAAACGATTGCCATGTTTTTAAACTCGCGTTTACCGAAAACCGTTGAGCAAGAAGCGGGCGTTTTTCCGCAAATCTTGGAGATGCAGTTTGAAAAAACGCAAGATTTGCGTTATGGGGAGAACCCCCATCAAAAAGCAGCGTTATATAAAATCCGAAATCCAGAATCTGCGATCCGAAACATTGCAGAAGCAAAGCAGTTGCATGGGAAAGAATTGTCTTTTAATAATATAATGGATTTGGAATCTGCATGGAATTTGGTAACGGAGTTTTCTCCCCCTGCGGTTTGCATCATAAAACATAATAATCCGTGCGGAGTTGCTGAGAGCGGGACCCTATTTCAGGCTTATTTAGATGCTTTAGCATCTGACCCCGTGTCTGCTTTTGGAGGGATTGTTGGGTTAAATAAAACTGTAGATAGAAAGACTGCGGAAGAAATCTATAATTTTGGATTTACAGAATGTATTATTGCTCCAGGTTACGAAGAAGAAGCATTGGAGATACTTAAGAGAAAGAAGAACTTAAGGATTATCGAATTACCAGCTAACATTCGCCAGTTGCCAGTTGGCGATTTTGATTTTAAAAAAATTTCCGGAGGAATTTTAGTACAGGAAAGGGATATTTTAAACGTTACTGAAAAAGAACTCAAGGTAGTGACTAAAAATAAACCCACGCCCCAAGAGATTGAATCTCTCCTCTTTGCAGATAGAGTGGCTAAACATGTAAAATCTAATGCCATTGTGTTAGCCCAGGGAACAAAGACTGTAGGAATAGGGATGGGGCAGACGAGCAGAGTAGATGCAGTAGTAATTGCTTTGAGAAAGGCAGGGGAAAGAGCCAAAGGAGCTTGTCTTGCTTCAGATGCTTTTTTTCCAAAACCTGATGGGGTAGAAGAGGCGGTTAAAGGAGGGATAGTGGCCATAATTCAACCCGGAGGTTCAATTTCTGATGCAGAAGTAATTGAAGTAGCAGATAGAAAAGGCCTGAGCATGGTTTTCACCGGCATAAGGCACTTCAAACATTAAAGATTTTTTTGCTTTACTGGTTACATTGGTTTGTTATAACGAAGTTAACGAACCGAACGAGTTTAACAAGTCAAACAATTATAATATGACTTATCAAGAGGCAATTAATTATTTGGAATCGTTTATTAACTATGAGCGAATTTCTACGTATTCATACCGCTCTGTTTTTAGACTTGAGAGGATGATTAGTATACTTTCCCTCTTTGGCTCTCCCCAAGAAAAGTTCAATTCCATCCATATTACAGGAACTAAAGGCAAAGGTTCAACTTCAGCCATGGTTTTTTCTATTTTGAATGAAGCGGGGTTTTCCGTAGGGCTTTATACTTCGCCACATCTTGTTGATTTTCGGGAAAGAATAAGAATCGCTCGGGATAAATCCTGGAGATTTATCTCTGAAGCAGAGGTTGTAGATTTAGTAGAGGAATTAAGGCCAAAAGTTGATGCCCTAAAAGATAAACCTTCATTTTTTGAGTTGTATACGATTTTAGCTTTCTTATTTTTTGCAAAGAATAATTTAGATTTTGCGGTTGTAGAGGTAGGCTTGGGAGGGAGGTTAGACGCAACTAATGTTTTAACTCCCCTTGTATGCGGAATTACATCGATAAGTTTTGAGCATACAGATAAATTGGGGTATACCCTTAAGTCAATTGCGCAAGAAAAGTGTGGAATTATCAAAGAGGGTAAAACAGTGGTTACCGCTCCTCAAGAAAAAGAGGTTAAAGAGGTGATTTATCAAACCTGTCGGAGAAAGAATGCGCCTTTATACGAAGTGGGTAAAAATATACTCTTTGAAGAGATTGCGTTTGATAGTAAAAGGGAGATTTTTCGGATAAGAGGAATTTTTGAAGAATATTCGCATTTAGAGATGCCTCTTTTAGGACAGCACCAATTAATCAACGCCAGTGTTGCTTTGGGGATTATTGAGTCTTTGCGAAGATACGAAATTTATACTCCTCTGGAGGCAGTCCGCGATGGCTTTAAACATGTTTTTTGGCCGGGGAGGATGGAGATGGTAGGAGATAAACCGTTAATAGTTCTGGATGGAGCGCAGAATAGAGCAAGCGCTTATGCTTTGAAAAAGGCAATTAGGAAATATTTTTTCTATAAAAGGCTAATTTTGGTTATAGGGGTGTCAAAGGATAAGGATATAAAAGGAATCTTTGAAGAGTTAACCGAAATTGCCGATGAAATTGTGCTTACTAAAGCAAATAATCCGCGGGCAGAAGAGCCGGAGAACATAAAATCAAAAATTCCGCTACAAGAATTATCGACCTTGCAAAATAGCACGGCAAGCCGAGATTTAAGGCCTGAAGTTTATTTGACAAACAATGTAATAGAGGCAGTTGATTTAGCAAAAGAAAAAGCAAGTAGCGAAGATTTGGTTTTAGTTACAGGTTCATTGTTTGTAGTAGGAGAAGCAAGAAAGATTATTTGTTCTTATCAATATGTATAGATATAATCTTGAAGATACGATTGCCGCCATTTCCACGCCTCTGGGAGAAAGTGGAATTGGCATTGTGCGTATCAGCGGTAAGAGGGCTTTAGAGATTGCGGATAGCATTTTTCTTTCTAAAAACGGAAGCAAGCCATCCAAATATCGTTCGTTCACGCTTCATTATGGACATATCGTAAAAAATACGCAATACGCAATACGCCATACAAAGCCCAAAATTCAAGACTCAAAATTCAAGAAGAATATAATTGATGAGGTATTATTGACAGTAATGCGGGCGCCCCGTACCTATACGCGCGAGGACATTGTAGAAATCAATTGCCACGGAGGGATTGTTCCGCTGAGAAAAGTTTTAGAGTTAGTTTTAAGACAAGGAGCACGGCTTGCTCAACCCGGTGAATTTACGCTGAGGGCATTCTTAAAAGGGAGAATTGACCTTGCGCAAGCTGAAGCAGTTTTGGATATAATTAAAGCAAAAACAGAAAAATCCTTAGAGATTGCTTGCCAACAACTGGAAGGTAAATTTTCTGATAAAATCAGGGCATTAAAGGATAAAATCTTAAATATCTATGCAGAGATAGAAGCAAGTATTGACTTTCCCGAAGAAGACTTGGATTTACATAGTAGGATTTTTTTGTTAACAAAGCTTAAGAAGGTTAAAGGAGATATTGTAGATTTATTAAAAGATGCTGATAAAGGTATAATTTTCAGAGAAGGGATTTCTGTGGTTATCTGCGGAAAACCGAATGTGGGGAAATCAAGTTTAATGAATCTCTTACTTAAAAGAAAACGTTGTCTGGTGAGTCCTTTCCCGGGGACGACTCGCGATATTATTGAAGAATGGGTAAACATAGAAGGGATTCCTTTAAGATTGATAGATACTGCAGGAATAACTGAAACAAATAATGTAGTTGATGAAGAGGCGATAAAAATAAGCCAGGATTGTTTTAGAATTGCGGAATTAGTTTTATTTATGCTTGATGGGAGTAGAAAAATTACCAAAGAAGACAAAGCCGTTTTTCAGATGATAAGAGATAATCCCAAAATAATTTTAATCAATAAGATCGACTTGCCTCAAAAATTTAATTTGGCGGATGTAAGGAAAGTATTTCCCGGTAAGATTATAAAGATTTCCTGTGTTAGCGGAGAAGGTTTGGATAAGTTGTACGAGGAAATTAAAGATTCTGTTTTAGAAGGCGAGGTTGTCAAACCAGAAGGTTATTTAGTAACCAACCTTCGCCACAAAGAAGCAATTTTAAAGGCAAAAGATTTTCTGGAAAGAGCTTGTAGGGGTTTAGAACAGGGAATTTCTCCCGAATTGGTTGCTTTGGATTTAAAAGATGTTTTAGTTAATTTTCAAATAGTTCTGGGCGAGGTTTTCTCTTCCGATGTTCTGGAAAAGATATTCTCTCAATTCTGTATTGGAAAATAAAAACTTGACGCAAGGATAAAGTTATAATATAATCTTAAAAAGATTTGATGGAAAAGACAGGAATACGCAAGATAATGTTAGAAAAGTTAAGAAATCAAACTAAAGAAGAAAGAAGGAGGAAAAGCCTGATTATAAAAGAAAAGCTCTTTAGTCTGGAAGAATTCAAAAGATCAAAAAATTTAATGTCGTATATTAACCTTGATTACGAAGTAGATACAGAAAACATAATCAAAGAAGCACTGAGGATGGGTAAAGTGGTGGCAGTGCCAGTTACTGTTAAGAAAGATAAGACAATTCTACCTTCAAAGATTCTAAATTTTGAAGAAGAATTAGTTCCTGCAAATTTTGGGATACGCGAGCCGAAGAAAGAATTTGTGCGTATAATCCCTAAGGAATCTCTGGAATTAGTTTTGGTTCCGGGGATAGCTTTTGATAAGAAGGGAAAAAGGATTGGTCACGGTGCCGGTTATTATGACCGTTTTTTAAGCACACTTCCCGAGCATACCGTAACCATCGGACTGGCATTCGATTTTCAGATTGTTGATAACCTTCCACTTCTGCCCCATGATGTTCCCGTCTCAAAGGTGCTCTCTGCATAGAAAAAAAGCATAAAATCTATTCAATCTTTTTAGTTAAAGGGGGTGACTTCTTATATGAATATCTTCTCACTTAAGTTAGAGGCGATACTTGTGGTTATTTTGGCTATGGGATTGTCATTTTATTTGGGTTATTTAATCCGTAAATTTATGGCGGAGAGAAAGGTTAAGAAAGCGGAGGAGATAGCGCATAATATTGTTGAAGAGGCCAAAAAACAGATAGAAGCAAAACGGAAAGAATCAGAAGTTGAAGCCAAAGAATTGCTTCATAAAATGCGTCAGGAGTTTGAGCGTGAGACCCGTGAGCGCCGACAAGAATTGCAGAATTTAGAAAAGAGAATGCTTCAGAGAGAAGAGAATCTTGATAAAAAAGTAGACCTTCTTGACCGGAAAGAGAAAGAACTTAGTCAGAAAGAACAGGCAGTTGCTCAGAAAGAGGCGCGTCTGAAAGAAAAAGATGAAGAGTTGGAACGTTTGATTGCTCAAGAGAAAGAGCAGTTACAGAGAATTTCCAACCTTACACCTGAACAGGCCAAAGAACTCCTTTTACAGCGCATAGAACAGGAAGTGAGAAAAGAAGCTTCACTTATGATTAAAAAGATTGAGGATGAAGCGCGTGAAGAAGCGGAGAAGAAAGCAAAAGAAATTATCACTATGGCTATCCAACGTTGCGCTGCGGAACATACCGTGGAGACTACGATTTCTGTCGTGAGTCTTCCTTCCGACGAGATGAAGGGAAGGATTATTGGAAGGGAAGGAAGGAATATTCATGCTTTTGAAACTGCCACGGGAGTGGATGTAATTATTGACGACACTCCGGAAGCGGTTACCCTTTCCGGATTTGACCCCGTTAGGAGAGAGATAGCCCGTGTAACGTTGGAGAGACTTATTGAAGATGGACGAATTCATCCGGCAAGAATTGAGGAGGTAGTAGCGAAAGTTAGGAAGGAGATGGAGGAATCTATTCAAGAAGAAGGTAAAAATGTTGCCATGGATTTAGGAATTCATAACCTTCATCCCGAATTGGTTAAACTGCTGGGTAGGTTGAAGTATCGCTCCAGTTATGGGCAAAATGTTTTACAACATTCCAAAGAAGTAGCTTATCTAATGGGAGTAATGGCATCGCAACTCGGCCTTGATTTTCATCTTGCAAGGCGTATTGGGCTTCTGCACGACATTGGGAAAGCAGTAGACCATGAAGTGGAAGGAACTCATCCCCAAATTGGAATGGATTTGGCAAAGAAATACGGGGAACAGGATGTGGTAGTGCAGGCTATTGGTGCGCATCATGAAGATATAGAACAGAGGAGTATTTATGCCGTTCTTGCTCAGGCGGCGGATGCAGTGAGCAGTTCTCGGCCGGGAGCAAGAAGAGAAACTTTGGAGGCTTATATAAAGCGTTTAGATAAATTAGAAGCAATTGCCGATTCTTTCCCAGGAGTAGAGAAAGCTTTTGCTATTCAGGCGGGTAGAGAGATACGGGTGATGGTTTATCCAGACAAGATATCGGATTCGGAGACGATTGCTCTTGCACGGGAGATTAAAAAGAAGATAGAGGAAAGCTTAGATTATCCCGGGCAGATAAAAATAGTGATTATTCGTGAAACACGAGCAGTTGAATATGCAAAATAATTTAGTAGCTAAGTAGGTAGAGAAAAATTTTCTAAAAAAGTTAATACCTAACTACTACTTGCTACATGCGGAGATGAAGATATTATTTCTTGGTGACATTGTGGGAAGACCGGGTAGAGAGGCAATTAGGCAGTTGCTACCTCGGATAAAAGAAGAAGAGGATATTGATTTTAGCATTGCTAATGCCGAGAATTCTGCAGGTGGTTCGGGAGTAACCGAAGAGATTATAAATCAGCTTCTTGGTACGGGTTTAGACTGTCTTACCTCAGGCGACCATATCTGGAGGAAGAAGGAGGTCTATAAAGTAATCAATAACCAACCGCGTTTACTTAAACCTGCTAATTACCCCGAGATAACCCCTGGTAAAGGAAGCGGTATTTTTCTCAGTGAGAGCGGTATTAAAATTGGTGTGCTTAATCTCCAAGGAAGGGTTTTTATGGAAGCTTTGGATTGTCCTTTTCGTTCGGCTATGCGAGAGATAGAAAAACTGCTTAAAGAAACACCACTTATTGTTGTAGATTTTCATGCCGAGGCAACTTCGGAAAAGGAAGCAATGGGATGGTACCTTGATGGAACAGTTTCAGCAGTGATTGGTACCCACACCCATGTTCCTACAGCGGACGATAAAATCTTACCAAAAGGAACTGCCTATATTTCCGATGTGGGGATGGTTGGTCCAAGGTATTCTATTTTAGGAAGGAACCCTGCACAGATTATAGAGAGGTTCATTACCCAGATGCCTACACGTTTTGATATTGCAGATGGGGAGGTAGAATTGCAGGGGGTTGTGGTTGATATAGATGAACATAACGGTAAAGCCAATTCCATAAAAAGGATAAGCCGAAGTATAAATTTTTTAGATTTAGAAAAGAGGTAGAGCAAGAAGTGGGTTTTCTTCAGAACATTAAAAATCCTCAAGACCTTAAGAAACTTTCCTTCAAAGAATTGGTAATTCTTGCTCAAGAAATAAGAGAGAAAATTATAGAGGTTGTTTCGCTCAGAGGGGGGCATCTTTCTTCAAGTTTAGGAACAGTGGAATTGATTATTACCCTCCATTATATTCTGAATACTCCGGAAGATAAAATTGTTTGGGATGTAGGACACCAAGCCTATGCGCACAAACTTATTACTGGACGCCTCTTTTCTTTTGACACCCTAAGGAAATTTGGAGGATTGAGTGGTTTTCCTAACGTTGAGGAAAGTTCCTACGATATGTTTACGGTAGGACACGGTTCTACCGCCATTTCTCAAGCGCTCGGCATGGTTTGTGCCAGAGATTTGCGCGGAACCAATGAGAAAATTGTTGCGGTAATAGGTGATGGCTCGCTCCAGGGAGGGATGGCTTTTGAAGCATTAAATCAAGCAGGACATCTTCAAAAAGACATTCTGGTAATTCTTAACGATAATGAATGGTTTATTTCCCCGGGTATTGGAGCGATGAGCAAGTATCTCAATCGTATTTTAACCAACCCTATTTACAATCGTATTCATAAAGATGTAGAGAATTTAATGAGAAAGGTTCCCCGTTTTGGTTTCCGTGCTTATTTATCGGCAAGAAAATTAGAGAAGAGTTTAAAAAATCTTCTTGTCCCAGGAATCATCTTTGAAGAATTAGGATTTCGTTATTTTGGGCCTCTGGATGGGCATAACTTTCAGGCACTCATTCCTACCTTAAAGAGTATTCTGGAAATGAAAGGTCCGCGTATTGTCCATGTGGTAACAAAAAAAGGTAAGGGATTTAGGTACGCTGAAGAAAATCCTGCTTATTTTCATAGTGCTCCTCCTTTTGATGTCAAGACAGGAGTGGCCCTCATTGAGAAAGAAAAAAACTTTACCACGACTTTTGGAGAGAAAATATTAGAATTGGCAGAAAAGAATCCCAGAGTGGTAGCAATTACTGCTGCCATGACTGATGGAACCGGTTTAAGCGGTTTTGCGCAAAGATTTCCTTCAAGATTTTTTGATGTAGGAATGGCAGAGCAACATGCGGTAACTTTTGCGGGAGGGTTAGCAAAAGGAGGATTTATTCCGGTAGTTGCGATTTATTCAACCTTTCTTCAGCGTGCTTATGACCAGATAATTCACGACGTTTGTCTACAGAAACTTCCCGTGGTTTTTTGTCTTGACCGCGCAGGTATAGTAGGAGAAGATGGACCTACTCACCACGGTGTATTTGATCTTTCCTATTTGCTGCACATACCCAATATGGTGGTCATGGCGCCCAAGGATTTTAAAGAACTTTCTGAGATGCTAGAACTTGCTGTGGGGAGTAAGAGAACGATGGCAATTAGATATCCCAAAGGAGGAATAATTTTTTCTCGGGAGCACTTAGCGGGTAACCAGGAAATAACGCTGGGCAAGGCAGAAATTTTGAAAGAAGGAAGAGATTTGGCGATTCTTGCTGTTGGCAGCATGGTTTATCCTGCTTGGGAAGCAGCAAGGATGCTTTTAGAAGAAGGGGTGGAGGCAGAAGTGGTTAATATGCGTTTTATCAAGCCGTTGGATAAAGATTTGTTAAGGAGTTTAACCAAAAAAATCAATCATTTTGTGACGGTGGAGGAAAATTCTTTGGTAGGAGGTTTTGGGGCGCAAGTTTTATCCTTTTTTGAAGAGATAGGTATTTCGGGCAATAAGACTCTTACCCTTGGTTTGCCCGACAGATTTATTACCCACGGGAGGCGAGAAGAAATTTTAGAAATTTATGGGCTTTCTCCAAAGAGGATTAAGGAAACAGTTCTTTCCTGGCTAAGAGGAATTAATCGTTTATATATAAATGAGAAAAATGGCATATATCAGGATAAATAAAGAAAGATGTAAAGGTTGTTTGCTTTGTTCATTTAATTGTCCTAAAAAGTTGATTGTTCAGGATAAGGATTTGAATTTACGTGGGGTGCGGGTAGTGAGTTTTAGAGATAAGAATAAAGAATGCAGGGGATGCGCTTTTTGTGCCCTTGTTTGTCCGGATGTCTGTATTGAAGTATACAAATAAAATCTGAATTAAAAGCACGAGATTCAAAAAATCTGATAACAAAATAGCCAACCCAATGCGAATTTGGTTAAGGTTGTGATATTGAGAGTCTTTCTATGGACAATAAAGATAAAATTCTGATGTGCGGGAATGAGGCAATTGGAGAAGGTGCAGTCCAGGCGGGTTGTCAGTTTTATGCTGGGTATCCCATTACGCCTCAAAATGAGTTGACTGCTTATATGGCTAAGCGAATGTATGAAGAGAAAAGAATATTTATTCAGTCTGAAAGTGAACTCTCAGCCATAAATATGGTTTTTGGAGCATCTCTTGTAGGAGCAAGAGCTATGACTACTTCTTCAAGCCCCGGAATTAGTTTAAAACAGGAGGGCATTTCCTATCTGGTAGGATGCGAACTACCCGCAGTAATTGTAAACATTATGCGTGGAGGTCCAGGACTGGGGAATATTGCTCCTAGCCAAGCAGATTATTTTCAAGCGACCAGAGGAGGTGGACACGGCGATTATAAAACCATAGTGCTTGCTCCTTCGTCGGTGCAAGAGGCTTTTGATTTAACAATGTTAGCTTTTGACTTAGCGGATTCATATCGCAATCCCGTTATAGTCTTGGGAGATGGATTCTTGGGGCAGATGATGGAGCCAATAACAAAAGTACAAAGTGTAAAGTGCAAGGTGCGAAATTATTCTAAGGATTGGATATTGACGGGGTGTAAGGGAAGAAAGCCGCGTATGATTCGTTCTCTATTTTTAGGCGAAGGAGAATTGGAAGAGCATAACCTAAAACTCCAGGAGAAATTTAATAGAATAAAAAATCGAGAAGGGCGCTTTGAAACATTTTATTTAGAAGATGCAGAATTTATTTTAGTTGCCTTTGGTACGGTGAGTCGGATATGTAAAGCAGCGGTGAGTAAGCTTCGTGATTCGGGCAAGAAAGTGGGGCTTATTCGTCCGATTACCCTCTGGCCGTTTCCCGAAGAGATTATTAAAGAAACAGCAAAAAGATTAAAGGGAATCCTTGTAGTAGAAATGAATGCGGGTCAGATGTTTGAAGATGTAAGATTAGTAGTGGAAGGGAATTGTCCTGTTTTCTTTTATGGGAGAATGGGAGGAGGAGTTCCTACAGAAGAGGAAATCGAGCATAAGTTGATTAGTTTAGCGGTTTAATCGGGTTAGTTTAGTTAAATGAAGATAAAGAGTAAAACAAATTCTCCAGCCCAAACGGATGGAACCTTAAAAAAGGTTTTTAGTCGTCCTGAGAGTATGCGGGATGTGGCGATGCACTATTGCTCTGGTTGCGGTCACGGTATTGTGCACCGTTTGATTTGTGAGGTGATAGATGAATTGGGAATTAGAGAAAGAACCATTGGGGTTGCTCCTGTAGGTTGCGCGGTGCTTGCCTACGACTACTGGGATTTTGACACTACTGAAGCTGCGCACGGACGGGCTCCGGCGGTAGCTACGGGAATAAAACGCCTGCTTCCCGATAGAATTGTATTTACCTATCAAGGGGATGGAGATTTGGCTGCAATTGGAACCGCGGAAATCATTCATGCGGCTAACCGGGGAGAAAATATCACCGTCATTTTTGTAAACAACGGTGTCTATGGAATGACCGGTGGGCAGATGGCTCCCACCACTCTATTGGGACAGAAGACTGCTACCACTCCTTGGGGCAGAGAGGTAAGTAGAGATGGATTTCCTTTAAAAATTTCCGAACTACTTTCTTTGTTACCAGCGGTGGTTTACATCGAGAGAACAACTGTAAATAAGGCAAAAAATATTTTAATAACTAAAGGAGCAATTAAGAGGGCATTTCAAAATCAGATAGAGAATAAAGGGTTTTCCTTAATTGAGATTCTTTCTCCCTGTCCGACTTACTGGCATATGTCTCCCCTGGAAGCAGGGCAATGGATAGATGCGGAGATGGTAAAGCACTATCCTCTGGGAATAATTAAAAGTAATTGCTAAATTGTTAAAATGAAAGAAGAGCTTATCTGTGCGGGATTTGGTGGCCAGGGTATAATGGTTTTGGGCAAATTTCTCGCTCAGGCAATAATGAAAGAAGGAAAATTTTTTGTAACCTGGATGCCTTCTTATGGTGCAGAAGTGCGTGGAGGGACTGCCCATTCCATGGTAGTCATTTCCGATAAGGAAATTGCCTCACCGTTGGTAACTCATCCCACCACTGCGATTGTGATGAATCAGCCGTCTCTGGATAAATTTTTACCCAAGACAAAAGATTTGATAATTTCCAACTCGACTTTGGCAGTTTGCCGTGAAATTCCCGGCAATTTAGAAATCTTAGAAATTCCTGCTACAGAAATGGCTACTGATTTAGGTGATGTACGTGTAGCAAATACTATCGTTTTAGGTGCATATTTGAAGAAAAAAAAGGTTGCTCTTTTAAGCACAATCGCCGAAGTTTTTAGGGAATTATTCTCGGGAGAAGTGCTTAAGTTAAACGAAAGAGCTTTGAACTTAGGTTTTTCTTTTAGATAAGATGATAAAAGTACGTTTTGCTCCCAGTCCTACAGGAAATTTACATATTGGCGGGGCAAGAACCTGTCTTTTTAACTGGCTTTTTGCTCGGCATCATCAGGGTAAATTCATTCTGCGTATTGAGGATACCGATAAAGCACGTTCTAAAGAAGAATATCTAAAGGAAATATTAGATAGTTTAAAATGGTTGGGCCTTGAATGGGACGAAGGTCCTTATTTTCAATCGGAGCGCATAGAGTTATATCATAGATATGCTCAAGATATTCTTAAGCGTAATTTAGCTTATGAGGAGGAGGGAGCGATTATTTTTAGAGTTTTGCCGGAAACCGTTGCTATCGAAGATTTGATTCATGGGAAGATTGTTTTTGACACCCAGCAGATAAAAGACCAGGTTTTAATTAAAAGAGACGGACTGCCTACCTATAATTTTGCTTGTGTAGTTGACGATGCTCTTATGGGTATAACCCATGTTATACGGGGAGATGACCATATTTCCAACACTCCCAAACAGATTCTTTTATACAATGCTTTAGGTTTTAAGGCTCCTCAGTTTGCGCATATTCCTTTGATTCTTGATGAAGACCGCTCGCGCATGTCAAAACGTAAAGGCGCAGTGGCGATTTCTGATTATCGTAAAGCGGGTTATCTTCCCGAAGCCTTAGTTAATTATCTTGCGCTCTTAGGTTGGTCTCCGGGAGAGAACCAAGAGATAATTTCTCTTAAGAAAATGATTGAGAAGTTTTCTCTGGATAAGGTTAATAAAACTGCCGCTGCCTTTAGCGATGAGAAACTTGATTGGATAAATAGCCAATATATTCGGATGTTGGATATAGATAAACTTTCTGTTTTGCTTAAGAAGCGCCTGGAAGAGGAGGGCTGGATTAAGGAAGGATTTAATGACCAGTGGTTTAAGGGGTTAGTCTCTTTATTGCATAAAAGAATAAAGACGCTTGGTGATTTTATTGAACAGACCCGTTTTATTTTTGAGGACGAGATTGAATACGATTCTGTGGCAGTTGCGCAGTTTCTCACTAATAAACCCTACCTCTCCCAGGGGATAAACGAGCTCATTCGGAGGATAGAAGAAATGCCTGTTTTTGATGTTAAGAATATTGAGACGCTTTTGCGTTCGATTGCTGAAGAATTGAAAATATCTGCAAAAGATTTTATTCTGCCGGTGCGTGTCGCTATTACAGGTAAAAGTGTTTCCCCGCCTTTATTTGAATCTATCTACTTTCTGGGGAAGGAGAAGGTTATTAAAAAGTTGGAATATGCCTTGCGTAAGTTTTTGCATTAGAGAGATTTACTTAACAATTAATATTTTCCTTGCTTAAATGTAAGAGAAGATGATAAAATTTTTCAAATTAGCTTTTTCTAAGAAAGGAGGTGAAGACTATGAGAGTGTTAGGGATAGATGATCCCCAGATATGGTCTGCTTACTTACTGTGTATTGCGAGTTCTTTGTTTGCAGTGATTTATGGTTTGTGTAACTGGAATAAAGGAGACGAGGCAATATATCCCGAAGATAAGCAATGGGTAGATGATGAGTATAAAATTGAAGAAGAATTGTAATGTCCATTAAGGAGGTAAGATGAATAATCTACTTGTCCTTACCATTATCGTTGTGGTTTATCTTTTTATGATTGGTTATTTGGGTTACCACGGTTATCGTCGGACAAAAAATGCCTTGGATTATCTGGTGGCAGGAAGAAGTATTCATCCCTTTGTCATGGCACTTTCTTATGGTGCTACCTTTATCAGTACTTCCGCAATTGTAGGATTTGGAGGGGCAGCAGCAATGTTTGGTATGGGACTTCTCTGGTTAACCTTCTTAAATATTTTCGTGGGAATAGTTATCGCTTTTATAATTTTTGGAAAACGCACCAGAAGAATGGGGCACAATTTGGATGCCCATACCTTCCCCGAACTTTTAGGCAAAAGATATCAATCAACTTTTATCCAGGGTTTTAGCGGATTAATCATTTTTTTGTTTATGCCTATCTACTCTGCGGCGGTTTTAATCGGAGCAGCGCGTTTCATCGAATCGACTTTTCCCCAGATAAACTATCATACCGCCGTCTTGATTTATACGCTGATTATTTGCGCCTATGTTATGGCTGGTGGGCTTAAGGGAGTGATGTATACCGATGCCCTTCAAGGGGCAATTATGTTTTTGGGGATGGTTACACTTCTAATATTTACCTACACTCACTTGGGGGGAGTGGTTAATGCTCATCAGGCATTGAGTAATTTAGCAACAAAGGTGCCTGAGAAACTGGTAGCCAGTGGGCATTTGGGATGGACACACATGCCAAAGTTTGGCTCGGCTTTGTGGTGGTCACTGGTTTCTACCATTGTTATGGGAGTGGGAATTGGGGTATTGACTCAGCCACAGTTGGCAGTGCGGTTTATGACCGTCAAAAGTAATAAAGAACTTAATCGTGCGGTAGGTGTAGGAGGATTGTTTATTCTTGCCATGACCGGGGTAGCCTTTGTAGTGGGAGCACTCTCCAATGTCTATTTTGTAAATAATCCACAGTTTGGTAAAATATCGCTTGCGGTAGCAGAGGGTAATATTGATAAAATCATTCCTACCTATATTAATGCAGCTATGCCTGTCTGGTTTGTATATCTGTTTATGCTTACGCTTTTATCGGCGGCGATGTCTACGACCAGTTCTCAGTTTCATGCTTTGGGCACAGCCTTCGGAAGAGATGTTTTTGAACGGGTTCTTTTCCACAAAAAGAAATTTAAATATACGGTTTTAGCAACCCGTATCGGGATATTAATAGGAGTGGTGGCGACTGTAGCTTTGGGTTATCGCTTGCCAGGGAGTATCATTGCTATTGCCACCGCGATATTTTTTGGTCTCTGTGCAAGCACTTTCTTACCTGCCTATTTTGGAGCGCTTTTCTGGAAGGGAATGACGAAGGCAGGAGCGATTTCCAGTATGCTGATAGGGTTTTCGGTAACTGCTTTCTGGTTGTTGTTTATCCATCAGAAAGAATCAGAACCATTGGGTTTGTGTAAATTGTTATTTAACAAACCCACACTCGCAAAATTCCCTTGGACAGTAGTTGACCCGATAGTGGTTGCTTTACCTATCTCTTTTATAGTGGCTATTCTGGTGAGTTTATTTACGAAAAAAGTCCCCAAAGCTCATCTTGATAGCTGCTTTAAACATATATAAGCGATGGTAGAGAGTTTTATTTTATACTAACCTTTCTACGGGGAGGGAGAAGATGAGGATAAGGATTTTTGGGGCGATTATTTTGCTAGTGCTGTCAGTGGCAATGGTTATAAACATTTCTTACGCTGAGACAAAATTTAAATATGGTCTTACCGAACGCATCAGACACGAATACTGGAAGAACTGGAAAGATATGAGTAACTCTCAGTTAGATACCCGTAATTTTTTCCGTATTAAGAGTTCTCTCTGGGGACAGATGGATATTGAAGAAGACCTTACTTTCTATGTCAAACTTACTAATGAATTCAGGGCGCATACTTTTTTTGAAGGAACCTCACCAACCTATCCGGATAAGACTGCTAGCAAAAAGGGGTATCGCTTCAACATTGATGAAGTGGTTTTTGATAACCTGTATATGGATATGAAAAATTTCCTTGACCTGCCTTTGGATTTGAGGATCGGAAGACAGGACTTTCTAGGAACCTATGGTGAAGGATTTCTGATTATGGATGGAACTCCTCAAGATGGTTCGCGGACCTTTTATTTCAATGCGGCTAAGGCTTCGTGGAAGATAAATGAGAAGAATATCCTCGATTTTATTTATATAAATAATCCGCGCGATGAAGAATTCTTGCCGATTATAAATGAAAATAAATTACCTAGTGCTCTTTATCCCTACAAAGACAAGATGCCTGTAAACTTGAATACCACTGATGAGGAAGGTTTTGTTTTATATTGGAAAAATAAAGACATCGAAAATTTAGCATTAGAAAACTACTATATTTTTAAAAAAGAAGACGATGAAGGTGGTGTAGGGGCCCAAGCAAAAGAATCAGAGATTAATACTTTGGGAACCTTTGCCAAATACAACCTTTCTCCGTTTACTTTACGTGGACAATTTGCCTACCAATTTGGAGAAGACGGAGATGATGACCGTCGGGGATTTGGTGGTTATGGCTACATTGACCATGAATTTAAAGACCTTACTTGGAATCCCAAGGCAAGCATCGGTTTTGCTTATCTTTCAGGAGATAAACGAGGTGATAACAAAAACCAAGGTTGGGATCCGCTGTTTTCTCGCTGGCCATGGTTATCCGAGTTATATGTGTTGAGCATGGCTGCGGAAACGCGCATTCCGGGTTATTGGACAAACTTGCAAGCCTATAGTGCTTCGTTATTTTTAACCCCCACCCAAAAAACTAAATTAAGTTTATGGTATCACTTCTTGAGAGCCAATGCCCAGGTTGCTGCCAGTTCAATTTTCTCCGGCGAGGGTAAAAACAGAGGCCATTTACCCCAGCTTAGATTAGATTATACTATCAATAAAAATATCTCTACCTATTTATTAGCCGAATACCTTATTCCCGGTAATTTCTATGCCGATGACGACCCGGCTCTTTTTACACGGTTAGAGGTTTCCATTAAATTTTAAAGAGGATTTTTGTTCCTTAGGTTTTTTGAAATATATCTTTAGGCATATTTATTTTTGTCTGTTGTGGGCGATAATAAAAATTCAAAGATATCTTTCCTTTCTGGAAATGAGGCGGTAGCGCAGGGAGCATATGAAGAAGGACTCTGCTTTGCCGCCTCCTATCCTGGCACACCCGCCTCAGAGATTTTAGAATACCTTTCCCGATTTCCCGAAGTGAATAGTCAATGGTCGGTGAATGAAAAGGTTGCGTTTGAGGTAGCCCTTGCTTCAGCCATTGCCGGTAGGCGGTCACTTTATGCTTCAAAACATGTGGGGTTAAATGTGGCGATGGATCCTTTGATGACTTCTGCATATATGGGGATAAATGCGGGTTTTCTGGTAGTTTCCTGTGATGATCCGGGAATTCACTCTTCGCAGAACGAGCAGGATAATCGCTTATTAGCAAAATTTGCCCAAATTCCCTTGATTGAGCCTGCTAGTCCAAAAGAGGCACGAGACTTTGTAGGAGAAGCTTTTAAGGTGAGTGAATCTTTTGATACACCCGTAATGTTACGGATGACTACAAGAGTTGCCCATACCAAAGAAAATATGTCTATCGGAAAAAGAAAGGAGCCAGTCATAAAAGAGTTTTCTAATGTTATAGAAAAATATGTAATGGTTCCGCGTAATGCCTATCGCAGGCATATAAATCTCTTGGAGCGAATGGAACGTCTTAAGAGTTTTTCAGAAAAGACTTCTTTAAATAGAGTAGAGTATCAAGATAAAAGGATAGGTTTTATTACCAGTGGAGTTTCTTATCTCTATGCCAAAGAGGCCTATCCTGAAGCATCTTTTTTAAAATTAGGATTTAGCTTTCCTTTCCCTCAGCAGAAAGCGCGGATGTTTGCTAGCCAGGTAAAAGAAGTCTATGTTATTGAGGAATTAGAGCCTTTTTTAGAGGAAGAGTTGAGGATTGCAGGAATAAAATGTAAAGCAAAACATTCTTCTTACCGCATCGGAGAATTAAGGCCAGAGGACATTCCCCAGATTGTTAAAGGAAAGAAGAAGAAAGAAGTTGTTGCTCCTACGCGCAGACCAGTGATGTGTGCGGGTTGCGGACATCGGGCAGTATTTTCGGTGCTTAAAAAATTACGGCTTATCGTTACGGGTGATATTGGTTGTTATACTTTAGGGGCATTACCTCCGCTTACAAGTCTACATAGTTGTTTATGTATGGGTAGTGGTATCACTTTCTTTGAAGGTTTTCGTAAAGTCCTGGGGAAAAATGTTGTGGGAGTTATAGGAGATTCTACTTTTGTTCATTCCGGTATACCGGCGTTAATAAATTTAAGTTACAATAAAACAAATGGTGTGGTGATTATTTTAGACAACAATACTACTGCTATGACTGGTGGTCAACCTCATCCTGCCACCGGCGTTAACATTAAAGGAGAGCTTGCCTGGAAGCTTATCTTGGAAGAAATCTGTAAGGCTTGCGGCGCAGATAATGTTGACGTTGTTAACCCTCACGAGGTAAAATTATTTAGAGAAATCCTAGAGAGGCGTTTGGATGCCGAGGCGCTTTCGGTGATTATTGCCCGTGCACCCTGTCGGGCAATAAAACGAGAAAAAAATAACCCGCCCATTTACCTTAAAGACAAGTGTAAGAAATGTTTTGTTTGTCTGGAGCTTGGTTGTCCGGCATTGAATAAGAATGAAGATGGCTTTATTATATTGGATACCAATTTATGTGTCGGTTGTAATCTCTGTGTAGAATTTTGTAAATTTGGGGCATTGGTTAAATCATGAAAACTACTCAGCAAAAAAATGATACTCTGAATATAGTTTTTGGCGGGATAGGTGGCCAAGGGGTGCTTTTAGCTTCCGAGGTTTGTGCTTGGGCAGCGATATATGAAGGATATCATGTGAAAAAATCAGAAGTCCATGGCATGGCGCAGCGCGGTGGCTCAGTGGAATCGCATTTAAGATTTGGTAAGTTAGTCTGGTCTCCTCTTGTTCCTACTGGTAAAGCAGATTATCTTGTATGTTTTCATTCTGAGGAACACGACCGCCTCAAACCTTTCCTAAAAAAGGGAGGGACTGATTTGCTTCCCGCCCTTGATGAAGCAAGACGCTTACTCATTAACCCTAGGTACTTGAATGTTTTTGTCTTAGGTGTTCTTTCCCGCTCTTTACCCTTTAGAGAAAATAATTGGGTTAAGGCAATAAAAATGGTATTATCTAAGAGATTGTTTGCAGAGAATTTAGAAATTTTTTTAAAGGCAAGGAGGGTAGAAAGATGATTTGGAATGAACAAATGGAATGTATGTCCCCGGAGGATTTAAAGAACATCCAGTCTGAGCGTCTGAAAGAAGTGGTGCAATATATCTATGAGCATTGTCCATTATATAAGGATAAGCTCCAGCAACATGGCGTTAATCCTCTAAGCATAAAGCGGATAGAGGATATTAAGAAAATTCCCTTTACTACCAAAGACGACATGCGTTTGGGCTATCCTTTTAAAATGTTTTCTGCGCCTCTTAAAGATATTCGCGAGATTCATGTTTCCAGTGGTACCACTGGAAATCCTACGGTAGTGGGTTATACCCAGGAAGATTTAGAACTCTGGTCAGAGGTAATGGCACGTGTTCTTTGTTGTGCGGGTGCCGAACCCGAGGATAAGATTCAAATTGCATATGGTTATGGGCTTTTTACTGGCGGCCTGGGTTTCCACTACGGGGCTTTAAAAATGGGATTGACAATTATCCCTACGTCGTCGGGACAGACTAAGCGCCAGTTGAAAATTATGAATGATTTTAGACCTCGTATACTTGCCTGCACCCCCAGTTATTGTTTGTATATGGCTGAAGAAGCAAAGGAGATGGGTCTTGACCCCCGAGAAAGCAGCTGGAAGATAGGTATTTTTGGTGCAGAACCTTGGAGTGAGTCGATGCGGGAAGAAATAGAGTCTGTTTGGAATATGCTTGCCACAGATGTTTATGGGTTATCTGAGATTATCGGTCCAGGTGTAGCCCAGGAATGTAGTTATAAAGACGGTTTGCATTTATTCTGGGATGTTTTTTATCCGGAAGTAATTGACCCTAAAAGCGGTGAACCTCTTCCAGAGGGCGAGGAGGGAGAATTGGTAATTACTACACTTACCAAAAGAGGAATTCCTCTTTTACGTTACCGCACTCGCGATATAGTAAGTATCCGTTATGAAAAATGTCGTTGCGGAAGAACCTCCCCACGTATTAGCAAGATTACCGGGAGAACGGACGATATGATTATTGTACGGGGAATAAACGTATTCCCTTCCCAGATAGAGCATGTTCTTTTGGGGATAGAAGGCACCAAACCGCACTATCAGCTTATTGTAGATAGAAAAACAAGGGAACTTGATGAGTTGGAGGTTTTGGTTGAGGTAGAAGATAAAATATTTTCTGACGAAATTAAGAAACTTCAGGCATTAGAAGAAAAAATAAAGAAGGAGATAGAATCAGTTTTAGGTATCTTTGTTAAAGTGAAATTGGTAGAACCTAAGACCATCGAGCGAAGCGAAGGTAAAGCTAAACGGGTTATAGACAAGAGGGTTATTTAAAAAGGGGGTGGTGTATGAAACTTGTTCAAATTTCGGTATTTTTAGAGAATCGAAAAGGCAGACTATATGAAGCATGTGCTTTGTTAGGAAAACACAAGATAAACATTCGTGCTCTGTCTATTGCTGAAAGTGAGGAATTTGGAGTTTTGCGCCTTGTAGTTGATAATCCAGAGATGGCGTTACGCATTTTTAAAGAAAATGGTTTTGTAGCCAAGTTTACCGATATCGTAGCGGTGGAAGTTGCCGATAAGCCCGGAGGATTAGCAGAGGTGTTGAAAGTTTTATACGAACATGATATTAATGTGGAATATATGTATGGCTTCACGGAAAAATTTTCTGACAACGCCCTTTTGGTTTTTCGCTTTGATGACCCGGACAAGGCGATAGAGATACTGAAGAAGAATAAAATAAAGGTTATCGGTAAAGCAGACATTATTAATTTTTAATAGAGGTTAAAGATTAGCATATGGACATTCTATACTGGAACAAAGATTTGGAAACGCTTGACCGCGATTCTTTAAAGGCATTGCAGCTTAAATTACTCAAGGAAACCGTTGCTTCTGCACTAAAGACCAAATTTTATAAAAACCGTTTGAGAAAAGCAGGTATTAACTCGGAAGAGGATATAAATGACCTCAATGATTTAAAAAGAATTCCCTTTACTACCAAGGATGATTTAAGAGAGTGCTATCCCGATAGTATTCTGGCTGTAGGATTGTCAGAGATAGTAAGACTACATACCTCCAGTGGAACAACAGGCATACCGACTGTAATATACCATACCAGAGAAGACCTGGAAAGTTGGACAGATTTGGTAGCGCGTTGCATAACTGCTACTGGAGCTACCAAAAATGATGTTTTTCAGAATATGATGAGTTATGGTTTGTTTACCGGAGGTTTGGGTTTACATTATGGTGCAGAACGCGTGGGAATGACAGTTATTCCCTCGGGTGCAGGAAATACAAAACGCCAGTTACAACTTATGAAAGATTTTAAAACCACAGTGGTTCATGTTACTCCCAGTTATATGCTTCATATTGGCACTAAGATAGAAGAATACGGTTTTTCTCTGAAAGACCTCTTTCTCAAAAAAGCATATCTTGGAGCAGAACCTTATTCAGAGAATACGCGCAAGAAAATAGAAGAATTTTTTAACATCGATGTATACAATTCTTACGGTTTGAGTGAAATGAACGGTCCGGGAGTCAGTTTTGAATGCGTTTACAAATGCGGAATGCATACCTGGGAAGATGCTTATATTTTGGAAGTTATTGACCCTAAGGGAATGGAACCTTTAGGAGAGGAAAAAGAAGGAGAGCTGGTTTTTACTACCTTAAAGAGAAAGGGCACTCCGCTTTTGCGTTATCGGTCACGGGATCTTGCCTTTATCTACAAAGGGGAATGCCCTTGCAAACGCACCCACCGTCGCATATCGCGTATTACCGGTCGAACCGATGATATGCTCATTGTCAATGGAGTAAATTTATACCCTTCTCAGATAGAAGAGGTAATTATGCGTATTCCTGAAGTAGGGGCTAACTACCAGATTTTTCTCGATAAAGAAGGAACCTTGGACAGACTTACGGTTAAGGTAGAGATTTATTCCAAATTATTCCAAGGCGATGTGCGTCAACTGGATTATTTAAAGGAGAAGATTAAGGACAATCTACGGTCAGCAATTATTGTAAATCCTATAGTTGAATTACACGAGCCTGGTAGTTTACCTGTTTCCGAAGGCAAAGCAAAACGCGTAGTGGATTCTCGCGTAAAATTATAGGGGGTGGCAATGTTTAAACAAATAAATATTTTTGTAGAAAATCGGCCGGGGAGGGTTAATTCTATTGCCAAAGTATTGTCGGAGAACAACATTAATATTATTATTTTTACCATTCAGGACAGAGGGGATTTTGGCATGGTTAAACTTTTGGTAGATAAACCCGAACAGGCACAATTGATTCTCGCGGAGGCAGGTTTTGCTGTTGCGCTAAAAGATATCTGCGTTGTATCTATTGAAGATAAGGTAGGGAATCTCTATAAACTGACTAAGATTTTACTTGAGCATAAAGTAAACATTATTGACGCCCACGGATTTATTGGGCCTAACAAGAAGGGAATCTGCTGTCTAGAAATAGAGGATTTAGGGTTAGGTTTGGAAAAGATTCTTTCCCAAAGTGGTTTCAGTATTGTGAGCGAAGAAGAGCTCTATGAGTTGTAGATGATTATAGATATCCATACTCATGCTTGGCCCAACAAAGTATCGCGTAAAGCCCAAGAGCATTTAGAATCTTCTTTCAGAGTTAAATTAGTGGCTGAACCCACCTTAGATACCCTGCTTAGATTTATGGATAGGAACAATATCGAAGTAAGTGTTGTGTGTGCTGTGGCTACGCGTGTTGAGCAGGTTCCTTCCATAAACGACTGGCTCTTCGGAATAAGGAGTGAAAGAATTAAGGTTTTTTGCTCCCTTCATCCCCAATATCCTCAGCTTAAGGAAGAGATAAAGAGGGTAAAGGAGCATGGAGACGGGATAAAGTTGCAGCCAGAATTTCAGGATTTCTATATTGATGATGAGATTGCTTTTCCGATGTACAGTTTCGCGGAGTCATTAGACATTCCGGTTTTATTCCATTGTGGTGAGGAGCTTTCGGGAACAAAGATGGTGCGGTCATCGCCTCGGCGTTTACTGAATGTCAAAGAAAAATTTCCCAAATTGCGTATCATAGCAGCCCATTTTGGCGGGTTTAGATTGTGGGAGGAAGTAAAGAAACATCTTTTAGGAAAAGACATCTACCTTGATACTTCTTTCTTTTTCAGTTACTTGCCTCGGGAGGAAGTTAAGGCGATGATACTCTCACATCTTCCTGAGAGAATAGTTTTTGGTACAGATTTTCCTTTAATCGACCAAAAACAAGACCTCGATTTCTTGAAAAGCCTAGAAATACCTAAAGAGTTGAAGGAGCGTATACTGTCTCTGAACGCCCGCCAGATTCTTGTGCTATAGACCAAATGCATTCTATTGGTAAGCGAGATATGTCCGGTAAAAATATTGTGGCTTCGGGGTTACCACAGATTCTAAATGTAGAAGCATCTGCAGGTTCAGGCAAAACTTATTACCTCGCTAAAAAATATCTTTATCTTCTCTTTAATCCTTCGCTTAGCGAAGGAGAAATTCCTTTAAACTCCATACTTGCAATAACCTTTACTAATAAGGCTTCTTTGGAGATGAAGGAAAGAATCTTGGATTTCTTAAAGAAAATTGCACTGGACAGCTTTAAGAGTAAGGAAGAAAAAAATGATTTGCTTTTTTCTCTGGGCGTAGATGAAAATTATGCGCGTCGACGGGCATTTCAGATTATGGAATATTTGATAAGAAATTATAATTTTTTCCAAGTCCAGACCATTGATAGTTTTATTAATTCCATTCTTTATGGTTGTGCATTCAGATTAGGGTTGTCTGCAAGTTTTAAAACCGAAAGATACTATTTACCGTATCTTACCTATAGTTTGGATAGGCTCATTGATAAAGCCAGTTCCGAAAAAGAAATTTTAGAACTTTTCCGTGAATTTATCATTCAGTATCTTACCATTGAACACAAAACAGGCTGGTTCCCTAAGAAAAATATTCTAGAAATTATTGTTTCTTTTTTTTCTCTTTACAATAAATATGCAGGTAAATTTATTCCTAATGAACCGAAGAGCAAAGAATTATTTATGAGAAAAAAAATACTCCTTAAAGATATAAAAATTCTTTATGAAAAGCTTCCTTCCTCAACCTACCAGCGATTTGTTAAAAACCTTGAATCCTTCTTAGAGACCTCCCGCGATAATTTTGATGTTTCAGAAATCTCCGAATATTTTAAACAAGAGGTTGTTCCGATTAAAAAAGGGAGTGATACCCCTTCCCCAGTTATCCAGCTTTGGCAGAAGATAAGGAAAGGTTTAAAAGAAATTTGCGAATTGGAATCGGTAATATTGTTTAATTCCTATATTAAGATATTTAATAAAGTTATTAACCATACAGATAAATACAGTCGCAAAGAGAACATCTTGTTTCTGGAGTCGTTGAATAAAGAGGCAAACTCGCTGTTTAAGGAGACAGGTTTGGGGCTTCCTGAGTTATATTATCGTCTTTCTCTGCGTCTAAGATATTTTCTTATCGATGAGTTTCAAGATACCAGTATACTCCAATGGAATAATCTCGTGGATATGATTAGGGATGCTTTAGCGAGAGGAGGCTCTCTTTTCTACGTGGGTGATAAAAAACAGGCAATTTTTCGTTTTCGTGGAGGCGAGGTTTCTCTTTTTGAAGAAGCAAAATACTTTTTTCGAGGGTTCAAGGCGGAGAAAGAATTACTTAAGATAAATTATCGCAGTAGAAAGGAAATAGTTGAATTTAATAACCTTGTTTTTTCTGAAGAAAACTTAAGGCGTTTTCTTAAGGAGAAAGAAGATATTGATAAAGAAAAGATAAGCTTTAGCGAACCTGAGATAAAAATGATAAGCGAGGTATTTAAAGATGCAAAACAGAATTATCTTAAAAATGGGGGATATGTAAAATTAGGATTGTTTTCTTACGGAGATAAAGAAGAACACGATGAATGGTTACAAGAAAGATTAATTTCGCTTATAAAAGAATTAAATAAAATTTATCTCCTTAAAGATATTGCTTTATTGACGAGGAAAAATAGCGAAGTAGAGATTCTTACTGCCTGGTTATTAAAGGAGTCAATTCCTGTAGAGTCAGAAAAGACCCTTAATGTAAGAGATAATTCCTACATAAAGGAAATTGTTTCTTTTCTTAAATTCTTGTCCCATCCCGTTGACAATCTATCTTTTGCTGCATTTATCTTGGGGGATATTTTCTGTAAAAGGGCAGAGGTAAATAAAGAGACAATGCATGATTTTATCTTCAAAAGAGCACTTAGTGGCAAGACCTCTTACCTCTATCGTGATTTCCGTGAAGAATTTCCTTCTTTTTGGGAAAATTTTATAGAGGAGTTCTTTAAGAGCGTAGGTTTTGTTCCTTTATACGAGCTATTAATCACGCTTTTTGAAAAATTCTCCCTCTTCGTAAATTTTCCTCAACATCAGGGTTTTTTTATGAAGCTTTTGGAGTTAGTTAAAGAGAGAGAAGAGAATTGCCCTGATATTCTTTCTTTTCTGGAATTCTTTGAAAATGCCCCTCCCGAAGAGCTCTATGTAGATGTTGCCAGCACCGATGCTGTTAAGATATTGACTATCCATAAGGCAAAAGGATTGGGATTTCCGGTAGTGATAATTCCATTTCTGGAGATGGTATTAGAGCCATTCTCACAATTTATTGTAGGCGATGGAGACAATCTACGCCTGTTGTATTTTAAAAAGGTCTATAACGATTATTCCCCCCGCTTATCAGAATTATATAAGAGAGAATATCTATATTCTTTTATTGACGAATTGAATGCTCTCTATGTTGCTTTTACACGGGCAGAAGAGGAGCTTTATATATTTTCCTCTCCCACTGTCGGCGGAAAGAAAAATTTTGCTCATTTACTTCTTCCTAAGGAGCGATTTGAATATGGCGAACCGAGGGTTTCTAAAAGGGAAGAAGAAGCCATTTCTCAATCTATTGAGATTTCTGGGTCACGCTATAGAGACTGGATAGTCATCTTAAAGGATGAGTTTGTAGAAAAATCAGCAATAATAGATAGGAAAGGGATAGTTTATGGAGAAGTTATGCATTGGGTTCTTTCCCTTATTGGTAATCTATACCATAAGAAAAAAGAAATATTGGTGCAGGAGGCAATAGAGAAGACAAGGCTTGCTTTTCCTTATTTTGAAAGATATGACAAAATCAAGGAAACCGTCTTAAATCTTTTAGAGCATAAAGAGTTTTATAAATTATTTATGATAGAAGAGGGTTCTGTATTCCAGGAGTTAGAACTGGTAAATTCTTTAGGCAAAACCTATCGGCTCGACCGTCTTATTGTGAAAGATAAAGAAGTTTTCCTTCTTGATTTTAAGACGAGTCACGACCGAGAGGATGAAGATTTTAAACAGGTTAAGGAATACATCTCTTTATTGCATGAGGTCTATCCCCATAAAGAGATTAACGGTTTCTTAATCTATTTAGATGATTTTTCTTTAAAAAAGGTCTAAGGCAGATGGAAGAAATAATTACTTTTGGTCTTGAAGATGATTTTATTTTATGTCTTAGTGACTTTATTGAAGAGAATTATCTAAAAAATGGCAAGGACTTAAGTAAACTTGCCTTTGTTTTTGGAGGTAAAAGACCGGGGCTCTTTTTGAAGAGAGAATTAGCAAGGAGGATTAAAAAAGGATTTATCTCGCCAAAGTTTTTTTCTATGGATGATTTTGTAGAATATGTTTTTTCTAAGAAGATAAATTTTAGAAAATTATCTCTTATGGATAGCGCCTTTATTATCTACGAACTGGCAAAAAAGGAATTTCCAGAAATCTTAAAAAGACGAGAGGATTTTTCCCAATTCTTACCTTGGGCTAAGGAGATAATCTTTTTCTTTGAACAGTTGGATTTAGAAAAGATGACAGACATTCCTTTGAGAAATATAGAACTGAAAGCAAGTTTAGGTTTTGATGTGCCTGGGGAGGTAAATGAACTTCTTGAAAATATTCTCAGCCTAAAAAAGATTTATATAGAACATCTGGAGAGAGATAATCTCTATACACGGGGAAGAATCTATTTTCTTACTGCAGAGTATATTAAGATGATAGAAATTTCTGAGTTTGAGAAGATATTTTTCTGTAGTTTGTTCCATTTGCAGCGGACAGAAATGGAAATTATAAAAAACCTCTACCAACGTAATAAAGCAATGCTTTTCTTCCAGGGGGCTATGGAAGATTGGATAAGTTTAAAAAAGATTGCCGAAGAACTTTCTATTACCATAAAGCCAGAAAGAAAGGGAAATCCCTCTTTCAACCTTTCGGTTCAAGCGGGATTTGATACCCATTCCGAAGTATGTTTAGTAAGGGAGATTTTGAAAAGTTTAGATAATTTAGATAAGACCGCTATTATTTTACCTGAACCGCGCAGTCTTATACCGTTAATTTCTGAGATAACCGCTTTTGTTAACGCTTACAACGTTTCCTTGGGGTATCCACTTAAACGCAGTGCTCTCTATGTTTTATTTCAGAAAATATTTAAGACTCAGGAGACGCGGAAAGGAAATTTATATTATACTCCTGATTATCTTTCGCTTATTAGCCATCCTTTAGTCAAGAGCCTTTCTTTAGAAAGAAGCCCCGCTTTTACGCGTATCCTTATTCATAAAGTGGAAGAGGTATTGCGTGGAGAGCAATTTAGCCCTTTGGGTGGAAGTTTATTTATAGAACTGTCAGCTTTAGAAAATTGTTCCCAAATCTTTAAAAATGCACTTGAAACATTAAAGGAAATGGATTTGTTAATAGACTGGTATGAGTTGAGAAAAATTCTTAAGAAAATTCACGAGGTTTTTTTTGCTTTATGGGAAGAGCTTGGTAATTTTGAAGATTTTTCTCTAAATCTTGAAGTATTTATGGATTTTATTCTAAAGAATAGTTTGGTAGAGCATTATCCCCTTAATTTAAAAATGGCAGAGCGAATTTTTGAAATCATCGAGGAGTTTAAGAATGCAAGATTTAAAAAAATCAGTTTTCCTCGGGAAGAAATTTTTAGAATTTTTCAGCAGAGGTTAGAAAGCGAATTCATTTCCTTTTCTGGTTCGCCTCTTAAAGGATTGCAAATTTTGGGACTACTGGAAACTCGCGCACTCAGTTTCGAAAACGTCATTGTGATGGATATGAATGAGGCAGTTTTACCAGATTTAAAGATTTACGAACCTCTAATTCCCCGCGAGATAATGATTGGTTTGGGGATAAATCGTTTAGAGAGAGAAGAAGAAATTCAGCGTTATTATTTTGAAAGAATCATTTCTTCCGCAAAAAATGTATTTCTTGTTTATCAGAAACGGGAGGACAAAGAAAAGAGTAGATTTATAGAAAAGCTTATCTGGGAAAAACAGCGGATGTTTAAGGATAAGGAGATATTACCTATACCGCAGGCAAGATTTAACTTGTCTATCATTCCCGAGAAGGTAGAGGTTAAAAAGAATGATGAGGTTATAGAGTTTCTGAAAAATATTGAATACTCTTCTTCGAGTCTAAATACCTACCTTAACTGTCCGCTCAGATTCTATTACCAGTATGTTCTTAGACTTGAAGAGAAAGAGGATATATTTGATGAGCCAGAGGGTAAAGACATTGGAAGATTTATCCATGAATTGCTAAAAGAGACTTTTTCCTTTTTTTTGGGGAAAAGCTTCTTTATAGACAAAAGATTTAAGGAATATTTCTTTTCTGTATTAGAAAAAAAGTTTTCGGAAATTTTTGCTAATCGTATGCAATCTGAGGCCTTTCTTATAGAAGAAGTTCTTAAATTCCGGATGGCTAATTTCTTGGAGAATGAAATGAAACGCCAGGTGAAGGAGGTAATCTGTTTAGAAGAAAAGTTTAGAGGTAGAATAGAATTTAATGGAATTAAATTTAAATTCCAGGCGATTGTTGACCGTATCGATAGGCTCTCTGATAATAGTCTTTTGATTTTGGATTATAAAACTGGTGCGGATAAGAAAATTATGCCTCAAGGTATAGAAAGGATAGAAACGGAGGGATTTGAAAGGAAGTTTTTGAAGGAGACGTTGAGGTCTTTTCAGCTTCCCCTCTATCTCTATCTGGTGAGCAATAAGAAAAATTATAGACGAGAAGAAATCAATGCTGGCTTATATTTTATTAAGGAATTATCCAAGAATCAGGGGATTTCTCTTTTAATTAAAGAGAAGGAGTTAGTAAATAGAGAAAAGATTATCAAAGTCTATCATCGGGCATTGGAGAGCATTTTGAAAGATATCTTAGACCCCAATACTCCCTTTCAAGCGGATGCCGAAGACCCATATCAGTGTAAGAATTGTTCCTTCACCTACCTCTGTCGATGAGTTACGGAGTTATTTTGTGGTTAATTAATTTTATCATCTCTTGACAATTTTCTCTTTATCAGTCATATTTATTATATAAAGTTCTATATTTTTTAATTTAATTTTATGATAAAGATGAATAAAAATAGTTTAATATCTGTAAGTTGTTATGTTTCTTTTTAATAGTAGAAACCCTTATTTCTACAGACTCTGCATTTGCCCGCAGGTTAAGGTCTTACACCAGGGAAGCGAAACAGGCGATTATGCTTTCGCATGCAGAGAGCAGAAGATTAGGAGAAGAGGTAATCAGAAGATTGGGTATAGAAAAGAGTGATATTAAAAGAACAATGTTTATGCGTAAAGAATGGCAAGAAGCTACAGATGAAGCGGGTGAAAAATTTCAGGAAACGGTAATGGTTGAATATGATGCTCCTTATGCAGAAATCGAATTTGATTGCTATGATGGCTCGGATGATGAAATTCCTTATAAAAATTTTAGATATCTGCGGTTCGGTCCGCTTGTATTTATAAACTATGAAGCAAAAGGGACGTCTTTAGAGAAGATTCGCGAAAAATTGGGAGAAGATTTTTTAAAACAGTATGGGCAAAATATTATTTTCTACACAAAACCTGCTCCTTGGCAGCCAAGAGAGTTAAGTGAATTCTATCCCCTACCCCTTCCTTTTATTGACCGCACTACGCTGGTAGTGGTTGCGCATCTGCTTAAAAATGGGGTAGAAGGTAAAGTAGTAGCAGATATTGGTGCAGGAAATGGTATTTTGTCTATTGTTGCCCTGCGCTTAGGCGCAAAGAAGATAGTGGCTTTGGAAAGCGATCCAGAGTGCATTGAAAAGGCGGAGGAAGTAGCTTACATTAATGGTTATGTTGCGGGCAAGGATATTATTTTCATCAGCCATTATATCGATTCAAAAGACGACAGGAATTTAGGTTTACCTAAAAGTATCACTGAGAGCATAGAAGTAGTTGTTTCTAACACCGGTCCAATGTATCGCCATCTTCCTCTGCAGATTATCAAAGCTGCAGGGAGTTGGCCAGCATGTCGTGAGATAGCCTTGACTTCTTACAGATATATACCTGTGATTGAGCGCGAAGTTGTTTCAGAACAGACCTACATACAATTAATGAAAGAAGTTGGATTTATTAATGCGGACATTGCTCAGCTGGGATTTAAACTTGAGTTTGTTGTGAATGGTCATGATGAAAGAGAATATTTTGTAGATGCTTATTTGTTGTGCGGTAGAGCGCCTTAGTGGAGAACTTATTTATTAAAACGAAGATTTTTTGTGTTTCAGGGGAGATATTTATAGGTTATATATAAAAGAAATAAAACCAATCCAGGCACTTAAATGATTAACTACAGATTGATAAAAAAACTGAGCAGTATATTTTTGCTCGTTGTATCCTGCTTGATTTATTTAGGTGTGGAGAGGAGCTTTTATTTCCAAAGACACAACCCAAAATTAGTTTATGAAAAAACTAAAAATTATTTTCTTTACCCTAATGATACAGTTCGGCGTATAAGAGAAAAGCAGGGACCTTTTATACCTTTTCAAGGAAAAGATTGGCAGGGTTTTATCATCGATGCAAGAACCGATACCTCAATCTATTCCGGGAAAGAAGCCAAGGCATTTCTTTCAGGAAGAGAATTCTTTGAATACGATACATTGGTAATAAATATTGAGGATAAAAAGATGGTGATCAGCGCAGAAGGAGAAGTTTGCACTTTAAATAAGAAGGGTATCGTTTATATTAGTGGAGGCAGAGAAGCGCGTTTTGAGGAGACAGAGGGTGAGATTTTGGTTTATGTGATGAAGAAGAAAGAAGGATTGAATGAACGTTTTATGGCCTATAGTAGAAATTTCCCCAGTTTTCCGCAACTTGGCTGGAATGAGAGCGGGATTATTTCTCCAAGAGCGTGGGTAAATGATAAGGAAGATGAGGGAATAGTGGTTATTGAGCGTGAAAACCGTAGAAATCTCTTTACCGGTAAACTTGAGCCGGAGTGGCTCATTGACAATATGGTGCTTTCTGCACCCATGAGTTCTGTTTCGATGTTTATTTTTGAAGGAAAAACAGATGGTTTTGAAGATTTTAGTTTACTACGTACGCAAGAGAATTTTCATCGCCACAACGAAGTAGTTACCGAGGTATATTATATTGTAAGTGGTAAGGCGGCTATTCTTTATCAAGATGCCGAATCCATAAAGTTAGCTGTTCTTGGCCCGCGAGATCTGTTCATCGCTAAAGAAGGTTTAGCTCATGCGATAATTAGGATAAGCAGTGAAGACGAATATAAACACATTGCTATTCAGATTCCTGGTTCGTTCCATTTAGGATTTCAATTTAAACAAACTATTATGGGCATCCCTGAGTTTTTAGAAAGAAATGCTCTTTCTGAGAAAATCGCTGAGATTCTTAAGTCTTCTACCTCTATTGGTGGAGTTTTTACCATGCGTTAAATTCCTTTTGTAGGGACAGTTTCTATCTTTCTGTTTATTAGAAGTTTATGGGGTTATTAAGTTTATGAGATACTTAAAAATTAAGATTATTATACTAGTGGTTTTAAGTATAAGATTCTTAGTAGAACAACCTTATTATTTTTCTCACCAACTACATTCATCGCGAAGGGTAAGAGGGGAGAATTTTAGACAAGTAATAGTTGTTGGGGAGGGTATAGAGCTTTTACTAAATATTTATCTGGAGTATCCTCATAAATCAGAATGGCGCATTAAATATCAAGGAGTGGATGTTGGTTGGATAACTGTAACTTTAGATGAAGAACGTAATGAGGTTTTTATTAATAATATACATATAAATCGCGATTTCAGAAGTCAAGGAATTGGAAGTAGAGTTATAAGTTCATTATTTAGATATTTTAAGGAACATTGTTATCCTAATTTACAATTAATAGGGGCTGATACCTTTAATCCCGCTTTACTTGAGTTGTTTTTTAATTTTGCGGAGAACAGAGAGATAGAAGTAGAGGGGAAAGTTTATGCATACGAGGAACTGGATGCTTTATTTAGAAATATTGCAAAAGGTGGTTCTTTTGCTTTAACTTTGCGAAATAATGGCTGTGAATTTAATATAGAAGGTAGTTACGGTATTTTTTTTCCTTATAGCATAGAAAACATAACCACATTAGAGGGAGTAAGACATTTTTCCGAAGATTTTCACATTATCAGAAATAGTGAACCCAAAACTTGGTTACTGTATTATAAAGATAGGTTCATCGGAGAAATAGTTTCTTTTAGTCTTGTGAATGTAAGGGCAAGAGTTGATTTCTAAGTTCATAATTGTTAAAGGCTTAAGTTATTAAGTTTTATTATTACCTTACAAAATCTCACCCGAAGTTATAAAATCTACATAAAATAACAACTAAGAGCTAATTTTGCCCTGTAGTGCAACTGGTAGCACGCCAGACCATGGATCTCGTAGTCCTGGTTCATGTCCAAGCGGGGCAGGAAACGGCAGATATACAAGTGGCTGTCTCTTTTGGATATGAACCTGCTTACCCCTTGACAAATGTATGTTTATTAGCCATACTTTTATTATGGGAGGTTATTATAATTGGTTAACTTATTTAAATTAACAAAGATGAAGGAAACAAAACTTTTAAATATCTTAAAATTATTCTGTTTATTACTCATGGTAGATATACTTATTTCTGCAAATTTGGTTTATGCCCGACGCATAAGACCTTATGGAGAATTAAAGCAGGCAATTATGCTTTTGCCTAAGGAAAGTAGAAGATTAGGAGAGGAGGTGATTAAAAGATTAGGCATAGAAGAGAAGGATATCGTAAGAACAAGACTCCTATGTGCGGAGGGGGATAGTTCAAAAGGTTTTGTCTATTTTGATTACGATTTCGCAGACGCCGAACTTGAGTATGATTCCTATAGAGGATCTGATCCCCTATTTCAGAAAAGGAATTTTAGGTATCTCCGTTTAGGTCCATTGATATTTATAAATTATGAAGCAGAAGGGACCTCTTTAGAGAAGATTCGTAAGCAATTAGGGGAAGATTTTTTAAGAGAGTATGGACAGAATATTATCTTCTACACGAATCCTACCCAATGGCAACCGGATGTTCTTGATGAGACTTATTACCCTGATATTCCGCTTCCTTTTATAGACCGCACCACCTTGGTAGTTATTGCGCACATGCTTAAAAATGGTGTAGAAGGTAAAGTGGTAGCGGATATTGGTGCAGGAAATGGTATTTTGTCTATTGTTGCCTTGCGCTTAGGCGCAAAGAAGATAGTGGCTTTGGAAAGCGATCCAGAGTGCATTGAAAAGGCGGAGGAAGTAGCTTACATTAATGGTTATGTGCCAGGTAAAGACATTATTTTCTTCAATCATTATATTAGACCAGAAGATGGGGAAAGTTTAGGCTTACCCAAGGATATTACTGATAGAATAGAGGTAGTTATTTCCAATACTGGTCCAATGTACAGAGAACTTCCTTTGCAGATTATCAGTTCTGCTGGTTCTTGGCCATCTTGTCAGGAAGTAGTGATAACCTCTTACACTTATGGGTCATATGGTCATACATGGTTAGAAATGTATAAATATAAGGATTTAATGGGAAAAAACGGATTTATAACAACAGAGCATAATCTTGGATTTAATTTAATTATAAGAACAAGCAATCAAGTATTCGTTCATGCCTATGTTATATATGGTAAGAAGCCTTGAATTTTAATCCAACTCCGAAGCTAAATTGGGATTCTTTTCAAATTTTGAGTTTCTTAAAAAGCCAGATGAGAAAGTGCGTCTACCCGACTGGGAAGATGAAGGATGCAATTTCTTTGGCGGAGGTGGATTGCTTGTTTCCGAAGTTTATCTTTTTATATCCCGCGATAGAGAGTGCTTAGAAAAAATAATAGCGAAGAAAAAAGAATTTGATGCCCTCTGATTATTTCCTTGAAAAGAATCTCTCCAAGTTATAAAATTTATTTAACTCAATAAACTCTACAACTCAATAGCTCTATAGATATAAATACAACAGTGCCAATTTTGCCCTGTAGTGCAACTGGTAGCACGCCAGACTCTGGATCTGGTAGTCCTGGTTCGAGTCCAGGCGGGGCAGCCAAATTAATCTCTCAAAATGGATCTTGAAAGATGAGAGAGTACAAATTTTAAAAAAGGGTCTGGCCCCTTTTGATGGCCCCTTTTGATTAATTAATAGTCGGCTATCCACTTGTTAAGCGCGATTTCAAAATCAAACGGTTTATCCCACTCATACGGCCAGACAATGTCCTCTTTGATGGTTCTTAAAACTCGTTTTTATTCCCAAGACAGCGCAGTTTCATCATGAATCTCTGGGAAGTCGGTTGGCATCCGTTATCAGAGATTAAAAAGAGCTGCTCTTTGTCAGTGTCTTTGATACCTTGAGGGAACTGGGAGTTTA